>CAJOQS010000053.1 GCA_905236925.1 uncultured Lachnospiraceae bacterium
ATAATCTTCCATCTTCACATTCAGTTTCACATAGGAATCTGCTTTTCGGTTGCTCACACGCGTAAGGAGCACACAGCTTTCCACATGGGGTGTGTTCGGGAACATGTCCACGCATTTCGCCTTTTCAACCCTGTAGCCGCCCTGCTGCAGCACGACAAGGTCGTTGGCAAGGCTTACGGGATTGCAGGAAATGTAAATTATCTTATCAACTCCGTATGCAATTATCTTGGGGAGTGCCTTGGGATGGATACCCTCACGCGGAGGATCGAGCACGATCAGGTCGGGCTTGTCCTCGATCTCGTCAAGAACCTTTAATACATCACCGCATATGAACTCGCAGTTATCGATATTGTTGAAGAAAGCATTCTCCTTCGCGGCTTCAACTGCCTCGGCAACTATTTCCACACCAACAACCTTCTTGGCGACAGGTGCAAGAACCTGGGCAATGGTTCCCGTTCCGCTGTACAGGTCAAAAATGACCTTGTCGGCCGTGTCTCCGGCCATGCTGCGGGCAGTGCGGTAAAGAACCTCCGCTCCCCTGGAATTGGTCTGGAAGAACGAGAAGGTCGATATCCGGAATATAAGACCGAGCAGCTCTTCAAGAAGGAAATCCTTTCCGTAAAGGATTTCCGTTCTTTCGGCCTTGACGGCATCCGCATTGTCGTTGTTAACCGAATGAAGAATACCTATAATGCTTCCGTTCAGGTTCAGTTCGAGAAGCTTGTCACGGAGTTTTCCGAGAAACTCTGGCTCGGTAATGATACCGTCCGTCCATTGCGACGAAGTCACGAGATTAACAAGGATCTCGCCGGTCATGGTCGCTCTCCTGATCAGAAGATGACGCAGGTATCCCCTGTGGGAAAGCTTATGCATATAAGTAAGGCCGTATTCTTTTGCCAGCCCCACGACAGCCCCGACGATCATATTGTAGTCATTGTCAACTATGGTACAGTCAGTGATCTGAAGGATATCGTAGAAGCTGCCCTTTTTGTGAAGGCCGAGAGTCAGTTCCCCGAACCTGCAGGAATCGCCGAAGCTGAATTCCATTTTGTTGCGGTAACCCTTGTCGGAGGGACTTCCCTCGATTCCGAGAAATTCATATTCCCCTTCGATAACATTGTCAAGGAGACGCTTTACCTGTTCGGATTTGAGGGTAAGCTGGTCAGCGTACTTTATGCGCTGGTATGCGCAGCCGCCGCACATTCCGAAATGAGGGCATGCCGGCTCTTCGGTTTCGATTGGTGAACGTTCGATAACCTCCTTCAGGTTGCCTTCCGCACGTCCGTTACGGACTTTCCCTATGGTAAACCTTATCTTCTGTCCCGGCAGGGCGTTCTTGACAGTGACCTTCTCACCGTCCACGAAAACGATTCCCCTGTTCGGAAAGTCCGTACGCTCCACAGTTCCGATATACTCCATTCCTTTTTTAACTGCCATTTTGCTTATACCTCTTTACTTTAGTTCTTCAAAGTGTTAAAATTATATTGTGTTAAAATTTCACTGACGCAAAATCTATATTTCAATAATACAGGGAGTTTACCAATGAACCAGAAAATCCACACCGACGCCGTTAGTTACTTGTTTGAAGCTATCCTAAGCCTTAAGGACAAGGACGAATGCTATACCTTCTTCGAGGATATCTGCACCATCAACGAGCTTCTTTCACTTGCCCAGCGCTTTGAAGTGGCTGCCATGCTCCGTTCCGGCAAAACTTATCTCGATATTGCCGACAAAACCGGTGCTTCTACAGCTACCATCAGCCGTGTAAACAGGTCTCTCAACTACGGCAACGACGGCTACGATATGGTCTTCAAGCGGATTTCGACCGCTCCCTCCTGCTCCGGAGACAAGAATGCGTAATATGTTCCTTCGTTTGATCCCTGCTGTTTTGCTGTGTATCGCCGGCATTGCTTCGATCTATTACAGCATTGTCGTCGCAGCGGTTCGTTCAGGCTCGAAGTTTTTCCTTTTCTGGGATGTACTCGGGCTTTTCTTTATTGTTCTCGGGATCGGCATATTCACCGGTCTTTTCCGTTATTTACCCAAGTGGCTTCTTATAACGATCGGTTCCGTTTTCCTGTGCGGTGTCATACTGACATCCGTTCTGGTCGGTCTTATCTTCACGACCTATGACGAGAAAGCGGCTCCCGGACTTGACTATATACTTGTTCTCGGTGCCCAGATGCGTGAAGACGGCCCCAGTGTGGTCCTTCAGTACCGTCTCGACACTGCTGTTCAGTACCTTCAGGACAGTCCCGATACCCTCTGCATCGTAAGCGGCGCGCAGGGCGACAACGAGCCCTGTACCGAGGCTTTCGGCATGAAGGAATACCTCGTAAGCCGCGGCATCTCCCCGGATCGTATAATCCTCGAGGAGCAGGCCGTCAACACCCGGACCAATATCATCTACAGCTCCAAGCTTATCCCGGATGGCTCGACGGTCGGCATCGTAACGAGCAATTTCCATATGTACCGTTCGCTTTTCCTGTGCCGGAGATTCGGCCTGAACAATGTATCGCCGATAACGGCGCCGTCCACACGACGGTACGCTCCCAATAACATAATCCGCGAGGTATGCGGTTTGATGAAAGACCGGATCTTTTAGGGATCCGGCCTTTTTTATCAGGCTTTCATTGAGAAAATATCCTCGAGTTCTTCTCTTGTCAGATGGTTTATGAACACTTCCTTCGACTGGATGACAGAATCGGACAGTTCTTTCTTCTTCTGCTGCAGCTTATAAATGTTCTCCTCGACCGAATTCCTCGTAAGAAGCTTCAGAACGTAAACATTGCTTGTCTGGCCGATACGGTACGCACGGTCCGTAGCCTGATCCTCAACCGCGGGATTCCACCAGGGATCGTAATGAATAACGGTATCCGCACCGGTAAGGTTAAGTCCCGTTCCTCCCGCCTTCAGGGAGATAAGGAACACATCGCACTCACCTGCATTGAAGCGCTTGGCCATATCGAGTCTTTCCTCGGGAGATGTCTGACCGTCAAGGTAGAAATACTTTATCTCCTTCGAATCCAGCTCCTTGCGGATAATGTCGAGCATACTTGTAAACTGCGAGAATACAAGGGTCCTGTGCTCGTTGGCGATAGCGTTCTCCAGCTGGGTCATGAGCAGGTCGAGCTTGCCGCTCCCGCCCTGATAATTCTCGAGGAAGGTTCCGGGATGACAGCATATCTGACGCAGCCTCGTGAGTGCCGCAAGTATCTTCATCCTGCTCTTTTCGATGCCGTTCTGGTTGATCTCGCCGAACAGGTCCGTCCTGATCTGTGAAAGATAGGACATATAGACCTTTCTCTGCTCCTCGGTCATAGGAGCGATCATCTTCTCCTCGAGCTTGCCCGGAAGCTCCTTCAATACTTCCTTCTTCATACGGCGCATAATGAAGGGTCTGATCCTGGTGTTAAGGCTTTCAAGGACCTCTGTATCTCCCGCGATTATGGGCTTTTCGTATCTTGCGGCGAACCTCGAATGTGCCATCAGGAAGTTCGGCATGATAAAGTCAAATATCGACCAAAGCTCAGAGAGCGAATTCTCGATGGGCGTACCGGTAAGCGCGAACCTGTGCTCGGCTCTCAGGAGCTTGACAGACTGCGCATTGAGTGAAGCCGCGTTTTTGATGAACTGCGCCTCATCAAGGAAAATGGTCTCGAAGAGTATCTTTCTGTATTCCCTGACATCACGCCTCATAAGAGGATATGAAGTTATCAGCACATCCTGATCGGAATAGCTCTCGATCATGGCCTTTCTGTCAGGCGGTGCTCCTGTAACCACGCAGGCCTTCAGATCCGGGCAGAAATTGGTCAGCTCGTCCATCCAGTTGTAAACGATCGATGAAGGGCACACGATCAGGAAATGAGGCGTATTGTTGCCGTTCTTCTGACTTCTTTCCTTGACCGCGCGCATATATACGATGGTCTGGATGGTTTTTCCGAGACCCATGTCGTCCGCAAGTATGCCGCCAAGGCTGTTCTTGGCAAGCGTCATAAGCCAGCGGTAGCCGACCTCCTGGTAGCCTCTCAGCTCGGCATTGATGCCGTCGGGAACGTCAAAATCCTCACTCTCGGCATTACGGATATTGTCGATGAGCTTGACGAAATCCTCGTTCTTCTCAACATGGAAACCGCACTTATCCAGAGCATCGTCAAGATAAAAGGCATTGCTCTTGCTGAGTTTGATGCCGTTCTCTCCGATGTTTTTCGAGGATACTCCGAGGTTGTCAAGAATGTCCATCAGATGCTCGAAGCCGAAGCCCTGAAGATCGATAAAGCTTCCGTCGTGCATCCTGTAGTACTTCTTCCTTACGCGAAGGGATCTGAACAGGTTCTTAAGTTCTTCAGCATCCATATCGGAATAATTGAAATCCATTTCGAGGAGATCCATCTCCCTGCTGACCCTGAGGCCGATGTTGAAGCCTCCGCCCGAAACGATCCTTATCTTCTTAAATTCCTCGGTGTAATACAGCTCGGCAGCCTGAGAAAGCTCGGTCATGTCGCCGGTCAGGAAATCGTAGATTCCCGACTCGCTTTTAAGGAGATAGAAACCGGACCTTGCCTCGAAGCCGCGCTGCTCCAACATGTCGGTGATCCTGCCCTCTCCGTCCTTGTCGCGCGTAATGATGTAATAATCGCTCTTCGGATTCTCAAAGGAATTGAATTCAAAGCTGTCGTAGATAAAATGCACTTCCGCCTTGATCGAATTGACATAGCGGTCAAAGTAAATGCTGCACTTGAGCTCCGGCGAGATATACCTGTCCTTCAGTTCATCGGGTATATCGATATCCATGCTGTCGCCGATCTTGGGGAGGACTTCCTCAAGGAATCGCTGCTTGTTGCTCCCCCTGAATATAAGGGCGGGCTTGTCCGAACCGAGATTGTTGAAGAAGGGCGCATAATTGCGCTTAAAGCGCGCATCGGGCATGAAGATGGCGCCATTGTAATAGATCAGATCGCCCGTTTTTGACAGCGGGATAACAGCTTCCTTGTTCTGATAGTCAAGTACTATCGCGTCATCCACGATGTCGAGATCGTATTTGATGTTGGGATTCTGGTTGAAAACCCTGACATTCTCGTATACATTGTCATACAGCTTCAGGGTAAAAGAGTATTTCCCGACGATCTTGAGGAGCTTCAGCAGCAGAGTCTGCGTCAGCATCATCCTTGAACGTTCGAAAACCTTCTGCGACGAGACAGAATCGTCCATTCCGAGGATCTCGAGAACTTCTATGATGAAGTCAAGTATCTCCTGCGATGATTTGTCGAATTCGCTCTCGTAATAGACAAACTTGAATTCTTTTCCGAGTACGATATTCTGCTTGTTCATATAATCAAGCACGAATCTCTTGATGTTCTGTATCTTGTAAAGGCGGTCATGACCGCATTTGAGCGAAAGAAATGCATTGCCCTCCGAGCTGCCGAGTATCTGCGGAACGGTTATCTCGGGCTCGATATGATAAACCTCCATCGGGCACAGTGAATCCTCCTGCCCCCTGAAGAAATCGAGACACGCGCAGGCCCTTCTGTCCTCTGGATTCGGAAGGGAGTTCATTTTCTCCTTTTCCTGATGCTTGAGGATCGAAAGAAAACCGGCCACGGCATGACGGCATGCGCCCTTTTCCTTTGCGGCTTCGGGGCAGTTGCAGGTATAGGTGAGCCCCAGGTCCTCACTCTCGCCGAGCGTAACGGTATATTCAAAATTGTCCATCACACTGCAGCGGATGAGCCCGGTGTTTCTCTGAATCTGAACATTCTTGACAGCACCCGAACGAAACAGCTGGATCCCTCCGG
>CAJOQS010000054.1 GCA_905236925.1 uncultured Lachnospiraceae bacterium
CCGACAGGCGTTTTCGTTACAGCCGACGGAACGGTATACATAGCCGATAACGGAGCCAAGGCGGTCCATAAGTACGGAGCGGGGCTCGAGTATATCGAAAGCTTCGAAAGACCCGACGCGCCGTCGTTCGCCGATACGAATTTCGCACCCCTGAAGGTTGCTGTAGATAACGCGGGCAATATGTTCATTGTCAGCGAAGGCGTATACAACGGCATCATCCAGCTCGCGAGGACCGGTGAATTCCTCGGCTACTTTGCGGTTAACAAGACGATGCTGTCATTCTCCCAGATACTTCAGAAGATCCTCTTTACCAGGGAACAGCTCAGCAATATGACAGCCACTGTTCCCACGACCTTCTCAAACGTGTTCGTTGATCCCGAAGGCATCGTTTATTCGACGAGCATGGGTACCGAGGAGAATTCGCTTCAGAAGCACAACACCTCGGGCGGAAACATGTTCAAGGAGGGCATTGTCGGCTGGAACGACATGACCGATGTGACTGTCGACAGAAACGGCATCATATATGTTTCCTGCCAGCGAGGCTATATTGAGATATATTCGAAAACCGGTGAATTCATTTTCGAATTCGGTTCAAATGTGACAAATACTGATATCGCCGGGCTTTTTGCATCGCTTCCCTCGGTGGCCGTCGACAGCAGAGGCTACATCTGGACGGCGGACGGAGACAAAGGCTATCTCCAGTCCTTCAGACCTACCGACTATGCGAGGATGATATATGATGCGATGTCGCTGTACGAAAAAGGTCTGTACGAGGAAAGCCTTGATGCGTGGACCGAGGTTTTAAGGCTCAATCAGATGTCGATGCTCGCACACAACGGAGTGGGCAAGGCACTGTTCCACGCGCAGCGCTACGAGGAAAGCCTTGAGCATTTCGAAGTGGCGGAGAACAGATCCTTCTTCTCGGAGGCATTCTGGGAGGTAAGAAACGTTGTTCTGCAAAAGGTCCTTCCATATGTTTTTCTTGCGCTGGTCGCCCTGATCATCATAACGGCTGTGATCAAAAGGGCGGACAAACGCGGAAGGATCAAAGCGGCAAAAACGGCCGCTGCGAACAGGCTGCTCGATATGCCGGTCCTCGGAGATGTGCTCTACATGTTCCGTGTCGCGAGACATCCCAATGACCGATACTACGACATCCGTGTGGGCAATGTGCAGTATCACACCCGGACCAAGGGTGAAGGACACGGCAGGGCGACGGTCATCGGTGCCACGGTGATCTACATCATCGCCTTCATCACCTACATGATATACAAGACGCAGAAGTGCTTTATCTACCAGTACGTTGCGGTTGAGGACATGGACATCGGCGGGACCGTTGCAGGCTTCTTTGTACTGATCGGACTCTTTATCCTCTGCAACTGGCTCGTGACCTCGATCAACGACGGCGACGGTTCGTTAAAGACCGTATACATGCTGCCCGCATACGCTGCGGCACCGATGATCATCGGAATGCTCATGATCGTGATCCTCAGCTACGCGATGACCTACAACGAGAGCTTCATCCTGACGCTCATTCTGGTTGTCAGCGTGATATGGAGCGTTGCGTGTCTGTTCTGCGGACTCATGAACGTGCACGACTACAGCTTCAAGGAGACCGTCAAGAGCTTTGTGATGACTTTCTTCTTCATGCTCGTGGCAGTAGTCATCGCACTTATCGTAACCATTATGTTTGAACAGCTGCTGAACTTTATCATTTCAGTCGGAAGGGAGCTGGTGCTGAATGTCATCTGAGAAAAAAAGAGGCCGTATCGCAGCGCGCGTGACCGCTCTGATGATGCTCACCGTGCTTCTGGCTTCTGCCACCGGGAGCTATGCCTACATTGATACGGGACGCGACACGAGACCCGCGCCCGCAGCGGTTGAATACACTCTTGAAGATACGTCTTCCTTCGTGCTCCTTCACGAGACTGGGACTATGAAGTATTACTTCCGCGACGACCGTGACATTATCGCAGCGGTCGACAAAAGGTCGGGCTACACATGGAAGACCGGTATAGATGTTCCGTTTTCGAAGGAGCTGAAAAAGAACATTTCCGCGGCTAAAACGGAAGAGGAGATCACCGCGGCTTCAGAGCCCAAAGAGAAGAACCTCAACACGACCTATATCGGAATAGCGAATTCACTTGTGACGGTCGAATACAGCGAGCAGGAGACAACAAAGTATGTTTCCTCGGCCTCCGAGACCGGCGCTTCATCGAAGCTTTCGGGAGTTGAAGGCGATCCTTCCAAATGGAGGCTTGATGTTTCCTTCGAGGAGATCGACCTTGCGCTTTCGGTATACATTACCTTTGGTGAGGATACGATCGGCTATGATGTTCCGTTCTCGGAAATGAGCGGAAGCGGAATGAAGGCGATCACAGCGGTCATCCTCACACCGTTTCTCGGCGCGAGTGGCGGTGAGGCCGAGTTCTACGATCCCGAAACCGGAAAATACGGCGACGCGCAGCCCAAGTACATGGTTCCCGGCTATGTTCTTGTTCCGGACGGCAGCGGTTCGCTGATAAGGTTCAGGGACAACAGCGTGGCATTTACCGCTTATGTCGGAGATGTCTACGGATCGGATCCCTCGACCGAGACCTACTATTACAACGAAGTGAACGACGCTGTTCCGGTAAAATCGCCCGTTATGCCGGTATACGGCATTGCGCACGGCGACGGGCAGGCAGCCTTTGTCGCATGGGCGGAAAAAGGCGCCGAATACATGGAGATAGTGGTCAATCCCGAGGAAACAAAGAAGGTAAAGTACACCTGGGCATACCCCAGATTCGAATACAACCTTACCTACTATCAGGTTTACAACAATGCGGGTTCGGGGTACTTCACACTGATGGAGGAACCCAACAGCTTTGATATCTCGATGACCTACCGCTTCCTTTCCGGAAACGGAGAAAAAGGCCACAAGGCGGATTACACGGGCATGGCCCTTGCCTACCGTGAGCATCTGATCGATGAAGGAGTCCTTTCCGAAATAGCAGAGGCTGAGGGCGATATCCCGATGAGAGTCGATTTCCTGATGTCGGATGTGAAGAAGAGCGTGGTCGGAACCGAGCAGGTAGTGACCACCGATACTGACGGCGTAAGGGAGATACTGAACGACCTGACCGCGCGGGGAATCGAAAATGTTAATTCGGGTCTGATCGGATGGCAGAAGAAGGCTGAAACGCTTGCGAAGCCCGGCGATTATCGTTTTACATCCAAGGTCGGGAGCAAATCTGACTTCAAGGAGCTTATAAGTGAATTTGCGGACAAGGGCATTGATATTTCCTATTCACGCGATTTTGTAACGATCAACAGGAAGATGCTCAGCTACTATACGAATTCCGCAAAGCATGTCAACACCTGGTATATGGCCGTCGATCAGTCGGTTCTGTACCCCGCCAACTGCCCGATCCAGGAAACGGGCTATGCGCTTCCTGAAAAGACTGCGGAGTGGATCGGAAAGATCGCATCGAAGGCATCCGATTACAGCGGATCCCTCACGATCACCGGAGCATCGAACGTGCTGACCGGAAGCTATGACCGCTACGGCGTCGTAACATCGCTTACCGATGCGGAGAAGCTGATCAGGGATGCTGTCGCAGATGCTTCGGACAGTATGAAGATTAATCTCGAGAATCCCAATCAGTACCTTTGGGAGTATGCAGACAGGTATCTTCAGGCACCGGTGGGAACCAGCCAGTATGTATTTGAAACGGACTCGGTGCCCTTCCTTCAGATGGTGCTCCACGGCACGATGGAGGTATACGGACCCTATTCGAATTTCTCGTTCTATACGGATTCGGATATCCTGAGGATGATCGATTACAATATCTCCCCATCCTTCATTTTCACGAAGGAGCCCTCGTATCTTCTTTCGGATACAGTGTCTTCGGATATGTACTCGACGGAATACGAGCAGTACAAGAAACTTGCGGAAAAGGTATACAACAGTGTCAACGATGTGCTTTCACAGGTCCGCGGCTTCGAATGGACCGGAAGGGCAGTACTTGAGAGCGGCGTTATCGTCAATACCTATCAGAAGGGCGAGAGCCGCAGGAATGTTTACATCAATTATACGGACAAGGCCGTAAGCACTCCCGCGGGGATGCTGCCGGCGCTCGGAACTCTTGTTGCCGAAGCAAAGTGAGTTAAAGGAGAATTCCATGAAAAGGAAGATGAAGACATGGAAACAGAGGCAGAACAGAAGCGGTTACATGTTCATGCTGCCCTGGATAATAGGCTTTGCGGTGTTCACCGCATTCCCTTTCATAGCGACTGTCGCGCTAAGCTTCACGAACGTCAGCTCGACGATACTCGGCTACGAGATAAGCTGGGCGGGCATTGAGAACTATATCACGGCATTTTTCAAAAATGTCGAGTTCGTGCCTGCTCTGGGCGGATACCTGAAAATGGTGATCCCCTACACCTTCGTTATTGTGGTCGTATCGTTCATCATCGCCTATATTCTCGAGCATATAGTGAAGCTCAAGGGCTTTTTCAGAACGATCTACTTCCTGCCGGTCATCATCATGTCCGGCCCGGTAATGGCAAAGCTCCTTGATACGAAGGTCAGCGACATGCAGCTTTTTGCGGGGCAGAGCTATTCGGATATCTTCATAATCCAGATGATAGCCAGCTATTCTAGAAAAGCGGCAGTGCTCATGACGGATGTATTCGAGCAGCTTTCAACGATCCTGTGGTTTACCGGAATCCCGATCGTTCTGTTCATCAACGGACTACAGAAGATCAATCCGAGCCTTTACGAGGCGGCAAAGATCGATTCGGCAAACAGCTGGCAGATACTCTGGAAGATAACGCTTCCGATCATCAGACCGATCGCTCTGGTCATCACTATATTCACGATCGCCCAGCTCGGTATGTACGATATCAATCCGGTGTACTCGCTGATCGTGACATATATGGGAAATACGAGCGGAGGACTCGGCTTCGCGGCCACCTACGCATGGGTATACACGATCATAGTTCTTCTGTTGATGGGAGCCGCGTTCCTGCTGTTCAGGGAGCGTAAGAGCAAAGTGAAGCATTATTGAGCATCAGTGCAAATATACAATATCGGAGATTCTTATGAAGAAGCTGCATTTGACTAAGAAAATTCTATTCTACTTCATTCTGGTCTGCGTCAGTTTTGTATTTCTGGAGCCGATCTTCAGGATCATTTCGAAGACCTTTATGACAAGCGAGGATATCATAGACCCGATGGTCGACTGGGTTCCGAGAAGCCTGTCGCTTAACAACCTGCAGGTTGCCGTGAAGGTTCTGAAGCTCGGGGAGACCCTGAAGAATTCGATTCTGTTCTCGGGTGTGCTTGCAATAGCCCAGACCTTCTGCGCTGCGCTTACCGGCTTTGCACTTTCGAGATATGACTTTTCGGGAAAGAAGTTCTGGTTTGTCATGATCCTGCTGTGCTTCGTGGTTCCGACCTCGGTGCTTATGGTTCCGCGCCTGATGATGTTTGTTACCGTGCAGGAAAAGATAAATTATACACTGATAGGAACGCCGATACCCCAGGTGCTTATGGCACTCCTCGGACAGGGCGTCAATTCAACGATCCTGATCCTGATCTTCCAGAATTTCTTCAACCTGATACCCAAGTCGCTCGACGAAGCGGCGATGATAGACGGAGCCGGATCGTTCAGGGTGTTCTGGCATATCGGGATGAGGCTGAGCTTCAGCACGGTGCTTGTCGTATTCCTCTTCGCGTTCGTATGGAACTGGAACGAGACCTATGTGACGGGAACACTGCTCAGAAGCGGATTACAGCTTCTTCCTTCGAAGCTCTCGCTCTTTGACAGCGAATTCGAGAGCGCGGTATCAAGCTCCGGAAGCGCGTTCAAGCTGAACGAAGCGTACAAGATGGCAGCCACGTTTATCTCGATAGCTCCGCTGCTGCTCCTGTATACCTTTGTACAGAAGAAGTTCATAGAGGGAATTGAGAACACGGGTATTACCGGTGAATAAAAAGCAACGATTCGGAGGAGAACAGCAGATGAAAAGGACGGTAAAGAGGCCGCTCTGCCTTATTCTGGTCCTGGTTATGCTTATAACGGCGGCCTGCTCGCGCAGTGACGCGAACGGCACAGCGGTATCGGACACACAGCGCGGAGACAGGCCCGAAAGCGGAACCAACAGCAGTGAGGATAAGGATATGAACGGAAGTGACAATTCAAAATATCGTGTGGGCAGCGAGGTTTCGGATGCCTATGTTGATCCTTCGACGATAGTTACGGTGCCTGAGGACCAGATAAAGGCCAAGGGCTATTCATACGACTATGATTCGCTGACCTACGAACTCGTTTGGGCCGATGAGTTTGATTATGAAGGCAGACCCGATGAGTTGAAGTGGGATTACGACACCGGCGCAAGCGGCTGGGGCAACCACGAGCTGCAGTACTACACCCGCGGTGACAATGCGGAGGTTCACGACGGCCTGCTTACCCTGACAGCCAGAAAGGAACAGAAGGAGGGCGCCGGGTATACCTCCACTAGACTGGTCTCGAGAGGCAAGGGCGACTGGCTTTACGGCAAATTTGAGATCAGGGCGAAGCTCCCCTACGGCAAGGGAACATGGCCCGCGATCTGGATGCTCTCCACCGACTGGAAATACGGAAGCTGGCCCGATTCCGGCGAGATCGACATCATGGAGCACGTTGGCTATGACCAGGATGTGATCCATTATTCCATACATACACTCAGCTACTACCATTCGATCGGAACACAGAAAACTGCCACATCGAAGGTGGAAAAGGTCAGTGAGGAATTCCATGTTTACGGACTGGAGTGGCTTCCTGACAAGATGATATTCACGGTGGACGGCGAGGTGACTTTTACCTACGATCCGCTGAAGTACAAGAGCACTCCGACTTACAAGGAATGGCCCTTCGACAAGCGCTTCCATCTGCTCCTGAACATCGCTGTAGGCGGTGACTGGGGAGGACAGAAGGGCGTCGACGAAGATATCTGGCCCCAGACCATGGAAGTCGATTACGTTAGAGTATATCAGAGTCCCGAGATCAGGGCTCTGACAGGAGGACAGCAGTGAATACAGAGAGGTTGAGCCAGGGCGAATTCATATTTGAGGATTATGACCGCAAAGCACCGTTTTCAAGCTTTCTTCCCGGTCTGACCGGCGAAGACGGGATCCCGATGTGGGCCTTTTACACAAACCGCGGACAGGCGATCGGAAGTCTGGGGATAAACAGCAAGGCCGAAGCGATCATTGAGTTCAATCCGGCCTGCACCGAATACGAGAACACGGCGCTGAAGGGTTACAGGACCTTTATCAGGATAAACGGCAGGACATACGAGCCCTTCAGGGGACGCAGAGGCGCAAAAAGGGAGATGGCGGTCAGGAAGAACAGCCTCAGGATATGCGAGATCTCCGAAGAAACCGGGCTGAAGCTGAGCGTGGATTATTTCGTGCTCCCTCATGAGCCCATAGGTGCTCTTGTAAGACGCGTAAAGCTCTCTAACATATCGGGGAAGAGCATTTACGCGGAGATCCTTGACGGTGCCGCGAAAATAATACCCAGAGGCATCAGCAACGGACAGTTCCAGGAAATGAGCAACCTGTTTAAGAGCTGGACCGAGGTTCGCAATGCAAAGAACCGCGCGCCGATATTCGCGATAAGGGCCACCACCGAGGATTCTGCTCAGGTGGACGAGATAAAGGGTGGATACTTCTACACATGCGTGTACAACGGAGCTGCAGCTCCCTTTATCTGTGACGCTGAGGAGATATTCGGCTGCGATACCTCGCTTGACGAACCCGTCTGCTTCGATGAGAAGGGCCTTGCGGGGCTTGCAGCTGACCGTGAGGTCGTGAACAAGGTTCCCTGCGCATTTACTCCTATCAGCGCGGAGCTTGAAGCGGGAGCGGAGATAACATGGACTTCCTTCCTCGGATATACACCCTCCGAGGAAATGCTGAACAAGGAGCTGGAAAGCTTCCGGAGCGAAAGATTCCCGGGACGCAAGCTCGAAGAAGCGGATGAACTGGCGGAGGAGCTTACCGCCGATGTGCGCACACAGACGGCCTTCCCCGCATTTGACAAGTATATAGAGCAGTGCTATCTGGATAATTTCCTTCGCGGAGGCTATCCGGTGACGGTTTCCGATGCGGTCCTGTATCTTTACAGCCGCAAGCACGGTGATCCGGAAAGGGATTACAACTTCTTCACTATCGACGGTGAATACTACTCGCAGGGCAACGGCAACTTCCGCGATGTATGCCAGAACCGCAGGAACGACGTATTCTTCTGCCCGGGCCTCAAGGATCACAATATCAGGTATTTCGCGAGCCTCATACAGCTCGACGGATACAATCCGCTTGAGATCAGACCTGCAACCTTCAGCGTGAAGGAAGGCAAAAAAGAGGAGGCCATGGCTGTTCTCAGAGATGCCTGTGAGGGCTTTGTCAGCGAAAGCGCGATAGAGGGCAGGTTCAAGCCCGGCAAGGTTTTCAGGGAGATAGAACGCTGCAGGGCGAAGCTTCTGGAGAATCCCGGAACCCTGATGAACAGGCTTCTGCCTCTTTGCGACGAGCATATGGAAGCAGG
>CAJOQS010000055.1 GCA_905236925.1 uncultured Lachnospiraceae bacterium
AAGAGTACTTGCAGTTTTGACCGTATGATGTAAAATAAAAAAGAATGGTGAGACTATGAGAGTTAATGAAGGATACAAACGCAGACTGCTCCGCACTGCAATAGTTGCAGCCGAGGTGATCGCCGGCGTTGCGATATATATCCTTGTTTTTTCGGTCGCGGGGAAGGGTATTCCTTGCGTGTTCCGCAAAATAACCGGTCTGCAGTGCCCGGGATGCGGCATGACGCGTGCGCTGACGGCACTTGTTCACGGAAATCCCGCGGAAGCAATGGAATATAATGCTTTATCGCTTACACTGATCCCTCTGATCGGCATTTTTCTGCTGATACGCGCCGTAAAATACATAAAAACCGGCAAAGAAGGGTTTTCACTGCCGGACATCATTTTTTTACTGATCTGTTTAATCATATGTATTTGGTTCTTTTTGAGCCGTAATAATCTAATATAACCAGGAGGCCAGCATGTTTTGTATTCACTGCGGAAAAGAAATCGCGGACAACTGCAAGTTTTGCCCGCATTGCGGCGGAGAGCTTCAGCCGGAAAAGAATCCCTCGCTGAACAGCATGATCGATAATGCCGGAGAGCATATCGGAAGCGGGATCGATGAAGTGGTCAGCGACCTGAAGGACGAGTTCAAGAAAGGCAGCGACACCATTTCGAAAACCGTCGAGCAGGCAAGCCAGCATGTTGAGGATGTCCGAAACAACTGGAGAGATTACCTTACGATGGATAATATTGAGTTATTATCCGCGTTGGTACTGGCTCTGCCTATATTCATGGGCATTGTGAATGCAGTGGTCGGAGCTGTCTTCGGACGTCTCGACGGAATCCCCGTGATCGGACTCATCTTCGGTATTATTCCGTTTTTGGTTCGACTGATATTTGTACTCGCAGCAGCGGCAGGTCTGGCAGCAGGTGCATATATTCTGATGAACCAGCCGGAAAAAAGGAATTTATGGTCCTATATTACCGTTTGCGGTGCCGGTCTTGCGTTCCTGTCATGTCTCGGGATCCTGTTCGGCTTTGAAGCGGTACCGCTCGTAGCAGGTGCCGCGTGCATGCTCTACGGGATCGACTGTATTTCCCGCGTTCTCCTTCAGAAGAAGGGAATTGATTCACAGCCGGATATTGTAAATGATGTTGAGGCCTATAAGACCTGGTATGAGAATTATAAAAGAGAGCATCCTTCGGATGAGCCTGATACTACAACAGTAGAAAGCCAATACTCTTATTCCGCTCCGAACAACTCATATTTCGACGGAGACGGAGTGACTCTTCTGGGATTATACATCCTGACAGCTATAGTATGCACGGTAACATGCGGTCTGGCTTTCCCCTGGATGTACTGCAAGCTCATTAAGTGGAGAAAAACTCACACCGTAATAGACGGAAAGAGGCTGGATTTCAACGGGACCGGCGGATCGCTGTTCGGTCACTGGATCCTGTGGGAGCTCCTTTCAGTAATTACATGCGGTATCTACTCCTTTTTCGTGCATGTAGCTCTGAAGCGCTGGGAGATGCAGCATACCACATACGAGGGTCAGCCTGCAGGAGCAGGAGATTTTGACGGAAACAGCTTCCAGTATTTCGGATATGGTCTGATACAGGTTCTTCTGCTCATGATCAGCTGCGGATTGGCTGCTCCCTGGACCTTAACCATTATCCAGAAATGGGAGATGAGGCATTCCATCATTCTTGGTGACAGAATGCGGTATGACGGAACGGCACTGGGCATTCTCGGACAGTATATCATCGTGTTCCTGCTTAGCATAATCACTTTCGGAATCTATTCGCCTTGGGGAACTGTCCGGATCAATAAATATATCTATTCGCACACCCATGTGGACAGATAAAACTTGAGTCAAAGGGCTTCGAGAGATCGGGGCCCTTTATATTAATCCATGTTCAGGTTTATTTAATCATAGATAATCAGAAAAGGAGCGTTAGGAATAATGGAACTTAAGGAAACAACGGTTAAAAGAAACGATATTTATAACGGCAAAATATTGAAGGTACATGTGGACGATGCGCTGACAGCAGACGGCAGACCCTGCAAAAGAGAGGTCGTCGACCATCCCGGCGGAGTATGTGTTGCGGCACTTACAGACAAAAACGAGCTGCTGTTTGTGCGCCAGTTCCGCTATGCCTATCACGAAGTCTGCCTTGAGCTTCCTGCCGGGAAGCTTGAACCCGGAGAGGATCCCTTTGACGCGATACAGAGGGAGCTGCGCGAGGAAACCGGTTGTACCGGAAAAGACTGGAAGTTCAGCGGCAACATGTATCCTTCGCCCGGATATACCAACGAGGTCATCAGGCTCTGGACATGCCGGATCGACAGGGAGCTCGGAGAGCTCGATCTGGATGAGGACGAAGCCGTCGAGATCGAAAGGATACCCTTGGAAAAGGCTGTTGAGATGGTAATGAATAACGAGATACCGGATGCGAAAAGCCAGATCCTGATACTGAAGGCGGCCGGCAATTTACTCCATCAATGAAACAGAATAGTACATTGTTTATTAATGCCTCTTTTGATAGGATATGCAAGCAGCAATTCGTGATCTGACACGGATTTGGCCTGTCTGACTGTCATTGGCAGGTGGCAGCGGGCACAATGGAGACAGTATGGAAGCAAACAGAGAAACAAAAGAGAAGCAGTTCCCCATGTCGCGCCTGGCGTGGCTGTGGGAGAACATGAAGGGCAGGCGTATAATGTACGTCGCGGCTATGCTCGGGACGGTTGTCTATGCGGGCATGCAGCTCGTTGTGCCCTATTATTCCGGAAAGATAGTCGATCTTTTCAACATGCTGAAGGATACGGGCGAGCCGGTAGGTGACCACCTTCAGGAGTTTTACCGGCTGATAATCCTTATGGTCGGGCTGACTCTGTTCAGGGTCACCGTGGTCTATTTCGACTGTATGAGTTATGAGTCGGTTTCGCAGTATACGCTCTTCAGGATCAGGAACTTTCTTTACAACAAGATCCAGCGGCAGGACATGAAGTTTTATTCAACCTACCGTACGGGCGATCTGATGACCAGAGTCACGGGCGATCTGGATGCAGTCCGCCACAATATAGCATGGGTAATACGAAGCATTATCGAATCAATAACCCTGTACAGTGCGGCTGCGATATTCTTTGTGGTAATGGATTGGAAGCTGGCGCTCTCGATCCTTATCGTTTCGCCGCTTATCTTCTTTATCGTTGTAAGGTTCAAGAGGACCGTGCAGCCTAAGCACAGAGCCTTAAGAGAAAAGCTTGCGGGCATGAATACATACGCGCAGGAGAATATTTCGGGAAACCGCGTTGTCAAGGCCTTTGCACGTGAGGATTACGAGATCGCGAAGTTCGATACTTCAAATATCGATTATCGTGACACAAATATAGATACGCAGAATACATGGCTGAAGTATTACCCGTATGTAGAATCGGTTGCGGATGTACTTCCCGTCATCCTTCTGCTGGTCGGTGGATTGTTCATAATCAACGGCTCGATCACCATGGGCGAATATGTTTCGTTCTCGACGCTTATCTGGGCTATCTGCAACCCCATGAGACAGATGGGTAATATCATGAACGAGTTTCAGCGATTCTCCGCAGCATCCAGTAAGGTTATGGAGATCTACTTCTCCGAGGCGGAGATAGTCGACGCGCCCGATGCGATAGATCATCCCGGACGTTTCAAAGGCGAAGTCGTATTCGATCATGTAAGCTTCAAATATGAAGACGGCAAGCTGCCGGTGCTGAAGGATATTTCTTTTACCGCGCATCCCGGAGAGACTGTTGCGATCATAGGAGAGACCGGATGCGGAAAGACCTCGCTTATACAGATGATCCCGCGCTTTTATGAGCCCAACTCCGGAACGATCACGGTCGACGGGGTGAACGTAAACAGGTACAAG
>CAJOQS010000056.1 GCA_905236925.1 uncultured Lachnospiraceae bacterium
CCTTTGTGCAGAAGCAGTAATAAGCGTCACCCTGTTCAACAAGCTGCTTTGCATACTTCATGTACAGTCCGGACTTAACGCGCTCGCTCTGAACATAGGGTCCGAAGCCCTTGTCCTTGTCAGGTCCCTCGTCATGAACCAGACCGGTCTCGGCCAACGTCCTGTAAATGATATCGGTCGCGCCCTCTACAAAACGACCCTGATCGGTATCCTCGATCCTTAATATAAAATCTCCGCCCGCATGCTTTGCAATAAGGAACTCGTACAGCGCCGTACGCAGATTTCCGACATGCATCTTACCCGTGGGCGACGGAGCATATCTACTTCTAACTCGCATAATACAAATCTCTCTTTCTCAAGGCTCAATCTTGGTCTTCCCACCCATATACGGCTGAAGGACCTTCGGGATATTAACGCTGCCGTCCGCATTGAGATTGTTCTCAAGGAATGCGATAAGCATTCTGGGAGGAGCAACAACGGTATTGTTAAGTGTATGCGCAAAGTACTTTCCGCCTTCACCGACTACGCGGATCTTAAGGCGTCTTGCCTGTGCATCGCCAAGATTCGAGCAGGAGCCGACCTCAAAATACTTCTTCTGGCGGGGTGACCATGCCTCAACATCACAGGACTTAACCTTCAGATCAGCGAGGTCTCCGGAGCAGCATTCAAGTGTTCTTACAGGAATATCAAGCGAGCGGAAGAGATCAACGGTATTCTTCCAGAGCTTGTTATACCAGGTCATGCTGTCCTCGGGCTTGCAGATAACAATCATTTCCTGCTTTTCAAACTGGTGGATACGGTAAACACCGCGCTCCTCTATTCCGTGAGCGCCCTTTTCCTTGCGGAAGCAGGGTGAATAGCTGGTCAGTGTGTGAGGAAGAGTGTCCTCCTGCACGATGGTGTCGATATACTTACCAATCATCGAGTGTTCGCTCGTACCGATCAGATAAAGGTCCTCGCCCTCAATCTTGTACATCATGGCATCCATCTCGGCAAAGCTCATAACACCGGTAACAACGTCGCTTCTGATCATGAACGGCGGTACGCAGTAGGTAAAGCCTCTGTCGATCATGAAATCACGCGCATAAGCGATAACAGCAGAATGAAGACGCGCGATATCGCCCATCAGATAGTAGAAGCCGTTTCCGGCAACCCTTCTTGCAGCGTCGAGATCGATACCGTGGAGCTTTTCCATGATCTCGGTGTGATAAGGGATCTCAAAATCAGGAACAACGGGCTCGCCGAACTTCTCAAGCTCGACATTACAGCTGTCGTCCTTGCCGATGGGAACCGAGGGATCGATGATGTTCGGGATGACCATCATGCGCTTGGTAACTTCTTCTTCAAGCTGAGTCTGTTCAGCCTCGAGTGCGGTCAGCCTCTCGCCGAATTCCGCAACCTGCTTCTTGACCTCTTCGGCCTCATCCTTCTTGCCCTGTGCCATCAGAGCACCTATCTGCTTCGAGATCTGGTTCCTTTTATTTCTCAGATCGTCAGCTTCCTGCTGTGTTGCACGCCTCTTCGTATCGAGATCGATGACCTCGTCAACGAGCGGAAGCTTCGCGTCCTGGAATTTGTTCCTGATGTTCTGCCTTACAACCTCAGGGTTTTCTCTCAGAAATTTAAGATCGATCATACTTACTTTCCTCCGGATTGTTATTATAAACCCACTAATACTAATGTATTACAGTCATTTATATAAAAAATCAAGTATTATTTATCGAATCGCGGCATCTCCACACATTCTCCAATCTGAAAAACAACCACGTTACGGTTCTTCTGTCCCCGATTCACACACTGCTATGCGCAGGCGCTGCAGAGAAATCAACACTTAAACGGGGACAGAAGAACCATCCAATCTCTTTATCCTCCGGCCTGCATGGGAATACGTCCCTGGCCGCGCATCTCGATCCTCGGTCCGCCCTTTCCTTCTATGTAATCGCCGGTAATGAAAACTCTTCCGATGGAATCATCCTTCGGAATCTCATACATGATATCCAGCATGAATTCCTCGATGATGGAACGCAGACCGCGGGCGCCGGTCTTCTTCTCAAGCGCCTTCTTCGCGATAGCCATAAGGGCATCGTCCTCAAACTGGAGATCCACCTCGTCGAGCGCAAGGAGCTTCTGATACTGCTTAAGGATCGCGTTCTTGGGCTCCTTCATGATCTTGACAAGCATTTCCTCGTTAAGGCCCCTCAGCGAATAAACAATCGGAAGTCTTCCGATGAACTCGGGAATAAGTCCGAATTCCCTCAGATCCTCGTTCGTAACCTTATCCAGAATGTCGGGATCGTTGTCATACTTATCCTTAAGATCGGCGTTGAAACCGATGGAGCTCTGCTTGCTGAGACGGTTCTTAACGATCTCCTCAAGATCGGGGAACGCTCCTCCGCAGATGAACAGGATATTCCTGGTGTTCACCGTGGTCATCGGAACCATCGCGTTCTTGCTGCTTGCTCCGACGGGAACCTCCACATCGGCACCCTCAAGAAGCTTTAAAAGTCCCTGCTGAACGGATTCGCCGCTGACATCCCTGCTGTTGGTATTCTTCTTTTTAGCTATCTTGTCTATTTCGTCGATAAATACGATGCCGCTCTCGGCGCGCTCAACATCGTTGTCCGCAGCCTTGAGGAGCTTGGACAGAACGCTTTCGACATCATCACCGATATAACCTGCTTCGGTAAGGGAGGTCGCATCCGTTATCGCAAGAGGAACATTCAGTATCCTCGCCAGAGTCTGAACAAGATATGTCTTTCCGCAGCCGGTGGGACCGATCATCAGCATATTGGATTTCTCGATCTCGATGTCGCCCGCGGCATCCTTTGTAACACGCTTATAGTGGTTGTAGACCGCCACGGAAATGATCTTCTTCGCGCGGTCCTGACCGATTACGTATTCATCCAGCTTCTCGCGGATCTTGTGCGGAGGCGGGAGCTTACGGAAATCAAAAGCCGGGATCTCCTCACCCTCCTGCGCCGCATTGCCGCCTTCCGCCGGCTCGGGCTTTGCCTTCTTTTTCAGGCGCTGGCTCTTGGGTATTTCCTGCATTCCTGGGTATCCCATTCCCGGAAATCCCATGCCCGGAAAAAGCGATATGCCAAGCTCGGAAAGCGGATTGTCTCCGGAGCTCATCATATCGAAGGTCTTCTGCATACAGTCCCTGCAGACACACATATTTCCGGTCATCTTGAGCATTTTCCCGGCAACCGATTCGGGACGTCTGCACATGTAGCAGATATCCTCGTATTCGGTGGTGGTGTTATTATTATTGTTGTTGGTGTTGTCTTCCATGTCTTCTTCTCTGATGCTTTCTTTTAATAGGCGTTTTTATTGATAAATCCCTTGAACAACGTCAGGAATAGTATCTTGATGTCAAGTCCCAGCGTCCAGTTCTCGATATAATACAGATCATGATCGATACGCCGCTTGATCGAGGTGTCTCCGCGGTAGCCGTTTATCTGGGCCCATCCTGTCATACCCGGCCGAACCTGATGTTTGACCATGTAACGGGGTATCTCCTCGCGGAATTTCTCGACATACTGAGGCCGCTCGGGGCGGGGTCCCACCAGACTCATCTTCCCGGCGAGCACATTGAACAACTGGGGAAGCTCGTCAAGACTTGTCCTGCGGATAAACCGGCCTATCTTTGTAACACGGCTGTCACCGCGCGTGGTCCATTCACCCTTCTCCTTTTCCCTGTCCTCAACATACATCGAGCGGAACTTGTACATGTTGAATTCCTGCCCATGCTTTCCGACACGCGTCTGTTTGTAGATCACGGGGCCCTTCGAGGTGCATTTGATGATAACAGCGATGATGAGCATCGGGATCGCGAAGATCAGAAGAGCGACGACCGATCCCAGTATGTCAATAAGTCTCTTGATGACTATGTTGATCGTATTGGACAGCGGAACATTGCGGATATTGATGACCGGCAGTCCGTAAAGATCCTCGATGTAGGGCACGGTCGATACCATGGTGCCGTAATCCGGCACGAACTTGGTATGGACACCGGCTTTCTCGCAGATGCTGACTATCCGTTCAAGCTTCTCGTACTCATCGATTGAAAGCGCAATGACTATTTCGTCGAAATCGTTATTTTCGATGAACTCTTCAAGATCCAGCTCCGATCCTATGACCTCGACACCCTTGTACCGGGTTCCGACCGCCATACTGTCGTCAAGTATTCCGAAGATATGATATCCCCACTCAGGATTGGCCATGAGCCTGCGGATATATCCCTCCGCAGCACGGCTGTATCCTACGAGCAGAACATGCTTGATATTGTGTCCCCTTTTCCTGATAAACTTCAGGATCCTGATCGTCAGAAGCCTGAAGCCCAGCCCGAATACCAGGTTTAATGCCCAGAACGTCACATAAAAC
>CAJOQS010000057.1 GCA_905236925.1 uncultured Lachnospiraceae bacterium
CAGATGATAAGCTCCTCGCCGGTTTTCATGCGAAGGACGTTTTTGATATGGTTCACATCCTCGCCCGTAAGCGTGATCTGCGTATCGTATATATTCGACTTTTCAGTATAAAAATGATACATGCTTATGCCTTCTTAGCTGTAAAGCTAACCCAGTCCTTCATATGGTCAACTGCTACAATCTCGAACCCGTTCTCAAGCAGGGCGTTACGAACGTCCTCTTCCGCAGTATTGATGATACCGGAGCTGATAAAGAACGCTCCGGGCTTCATGAATTCACCGACCACCGCACTGAGAGGGATGATGATAGGTGCCAGAATGTTTGCAACAACAACATCGTAGCAATGAAGTCCGACCGCTTCGCGGAGTCCGGCGTCGTCTATCACATTGCCCGTAGCAAAGCAGATCTGGTCGTCAAGGAGCTCAATGTCGTTCTTCGAAGCATAGAAAGCGGTCAGGTCGTTCGTATCCGCATTCTCAACGCTCGTGCGTGTTGCATTGTCATCGACATCGATACCGACTGCACCTCTCGCTCCGAGCTTCATACCAACGATCGAGAGTATTCCGCTTCCGCAGCCCACATCAAGCAGGCTATCGCCTTCCTTCAGGTACTTCTTAAGGTTAAGTATGCAGAGCTTTGTTGTCTCGTGTGCCCCTGTTCCGAACGCCGTTCCGGGGTCGATCTCGATCACAAGGTCATTGTCCCGGACATCTTCAAGCTCCTCCCAGGTGGGCTTTATCACAATGGTATCGTCCACTCTGAAGGGTTTGAAGAACTGCTTCCAGTTATTGATCCAGTCCTTATCCTCGGTCTCGGAATAAGCTGCCTCCAAAGATCCGAAATCGCAGAAGTCCGAGTACTCCGCAGCAGCCTTACGGATATTTTCGGCTATTGCAGCAGCATCGGCGTCCTCATCGATATAGAAGTGCACCATGGCACTTCCGTCATCGGGCGGAAGCTCGGGCAGAATGTCAATGAACATCCGGGCCTTTTCCTCCTCGGTCAGGGGCACGTTGTCCTCGATCTCGAAGCCCTCCAGCCCCAGTTCATCCGCTATCGCGCCCATATAGTCAAGCGCTTCCGTCGTAGTTTTAAGAGTCAGTTTTTTCCACTTCATTCGTTCGAACCTTTCTTGTCACCGGACTCGTCAACCGGTGCGCCGTCATCGCCTTGCAGTTCGCCGTCACCGGCGTCCGGTTTTTCCGTCATATATCGTATATACAGCTGCTTCACAACTCCGAGGGGATAATTGTCATTCGCCTTAAGAAGAACGCTTCCCTCTACTGTATTGATGCTCTCCGCCGTGTATTTCCCGGCACCGGTCAGTTTAATTGCCGAAGGGGCTTCTTCATATTCAGCTTCTTCTACAACAAAGATATCAATTGCCCGAAGGGCTTCCTCCGAACCGGCAAGTATATCGATGCAGGGTCGTGAAGAACCGTCATCATACATTTCGATCCCGGCTTCGATACCTCTTATGTCGTCTACACCGCTGTTTTCCTCGCACCAGATCTCTGCCAGATAGTCTTCGAACCTCTTATCCTCAAAGGCCCTTTCATAATTTAAGCCGTCGTCTTCGCCAAGGTTATAGCCGTAATAGTTTTTGAGCAGCTCCCAGTATGTTTCCACCGCAAGGGGCTCAGCAGTAAGCTCGTGCTCCCCGCCGAAGAAATCGGTCATGATCCCGGTCTCGGCATCGTAGGACTTAACAAAGCCGCCGATCTTCATGGCATACAGGACTTTTAAGGAGTCGTCAGCCTCAATTTTTTCAAGAGTGATCGAGGGATCAAGGAATCTCGCAATAAATGCATCGTTTCCGTAGTTCTCGATAGCCGTCGTTATTATATCCCCGGTAAAAGCAAGTCCTGCCCTGTCGAAGTTCCCCCAGACGCTATCCCACAGGTCCTTGTCTTCGAAGTCCTCCGGACAGGTTCCGTCGGGGTTTATCCCTGCTCCTGCCGCAAGCTCCGCGTGTTCCCTTACTTCATCGGGAATCTGTGTATGATATGCCCTCATCCCGCAGATATCCGCATTACAAAGTCCCGAAAAACCGGAATAGCCCTTTGCCGCATAGGTGAGCACGGAGAACATAACGTCATCAGCCGTTATAGGCGTTCCATCAGCAAAGGTAAGGCCGTCCTTAAGGACTATACGGTACTGTTCCCATTGCTCCGGATCGGTCACTTCAAAGGTAACAGTGTCAAGCTTGTAAACATCGTACGCCAGGCAAGGCTTATCTATGCCTGCGGCAATACTGCCTTCTTCGTCAAAATTGAGCAGTTTCAGCTGCGTTAGCTCTGCTATCTCATACTCTTCGTCGGTGCTGCAGTAAAAAGGATTCAGGTTATATCCGATCGCTGCCCCGGTAACGACCATGGCAGATCGTTCTTCTTCACTTCGTTCTATC
>CAJOQS010000058.1 GCA_905236925.1 uncultured Lachnospiraceae bacterium
CCGACGAAGGATACTGGCCGCAGATAAGACCCTTTTCATATTTGTCGTTGTATTCCTCGGTGGAATAATCGATCACCAGATCGTCGCTGTACATTTTGAGCATCGAAACGGCATCGTCCACGGTATATCCGAGAACGCTGGGCATTTTGAAGGTAAGCGACGAAGGGTCCACCGGCTCCGGAGTGGCAGTAGGTGTAGGCGTAGGTGTCATTGTTATCTTCGAAGTTCCGGGTGTGGGTGCTGCGGTAACAGTGGTTCCCGGATCCTTTACTTCCGTATTGTCCTTGTTGAAGAAGAACTGCCAGAGCAGGTAAAAGATCACGCAGATCAGCGCCACGGCAAATATCACGCTGACGATCGTGAGGATCTTCTCAAGCCTTGAATCCATCGAATCAAGCTCTTCGGATTCCTTGCGGACATGCTTCTCGCGTCTGTGGTCGGTCGACGTGGCGGTTCCGGTGCTGTTGTCAAAATGAACGACAGTGGACCTTGCGGCGCTCTTCTGCTGGATTGCGCTAAGCTCCTCCTCTGTCCTGTTCCTCGTCGGTGAATCGGTAACGACCGCGTTGCTGGCGATGTTAACGTAATCCCCGTCGGGATTGATGATGGAACGCTTAAGATCAAGTATAAGCTCGGACGCGCTCTGATAACGGCGTTCAGGTTTCTTCTGCATACATTTCTGAACGATGCGGTCTATGCTGGTGGGTACCTCGGGATTAAGCACCTGCACCGGAGTCGCTTCGCTCTGAATATGGCGGAGTGCTACGGAAACCGAATTGTCACCTGCGAAGGGAACCTGTCCCGTAAGCATCTCATAAAGAGTGATACCCAATGAATAGATATCGCTTCGTTCGTCGGAATATCCGCCCCTTGCCTGCTCGGGTGACAGATAATGTACAGATCCGAGAGCATTCTGGGAGATCGTATTAGAGGTTGCTGCCTTCGCGATACCAAAATCGGCAACCTTAACCTTACCCTCTCTGGAAATGATGATATTCTGGGGCTTGATGTCGCGGTGTACGATATGATGCGCGTGCGCAGCCTCCATGGCCTGAGCTATCTGGATGGCTATTCCGACAGTTTCCTTGGAGTCAAGCTTGCCCTTGCGTTCAATGAACTTCTTAAGGGTTATTCCTTCAACAAGCTCCATTACGATGTAATGAAGACCGTCGTCGTCACCAACGTCATATACACTTACGATGTTCGGATGCGAAAGTCCCGCTACCGACTGGGCCTCAGCCCTGAATTTCTGTACAAAGTTCTGATCCGATGAAAATTCCGCTTTAAGTATCTTGATCGCCACATACCTGTTAAGCCTGTGACATCTGGCCTTGTAAACATCTGCCATTCCGCCGGATCCGACTTTGTCAATGATCTCATATCTGTCACTGATAAACATTCCGGGTTTTATCATTTGTAATCATACTCCTCTGTTCGCTGCAGCTGCTCGTCAGATACGGCCTGCCGCATCCGTTACCCTGCTTTATACTTCATTGGCGCAGCAGTATTACTCATACTGAACAAGGACAACAGAAACATTGTCCTTACCGCCGTTATCGTTTGCTCTTTGAATGAGCCGCGCCCCGACCTCGTCAAGGGATCCGCGGTTGTTCTGGACTATCTCCAGAATGTCAGAATCGCCGACCATGTTTGTGAGTCCGTCAGAACACAATAAAACAATGTCGCCTTGCTTGAGCTGAACTTCAAAAAAATCCGGCAGCGCAACACCTGCAGCACTGATTGCTCTTGTAACGACATTTTTCTTGGGATGAAAACGGGCTTCTTCTTTTTTTATCTCACCCTTGCGAACCATTTCGGCAACAAGCGAATGATCCTCCGTGATCTGCTCGATCCCGCTGTCGATCACATAAAGTCTGCTGTCTCCGACGTTGAAGGCGGTCATGACACCGTTTTCGTCGACCGTACAGCCGACAAACGTGGTTCCCATTCCGTCGTAATCAACGGATTCCGCAGCCTTGAACATAAGCTGCTCGTTCGTCTGCCTCAGGGAATCCTCGATGAGATTTATGATACTGTATTGCTCGGGGCC
>CAJOQS010000059.1 GCA_905236925.1 uncultured Lachnospiraceae bacterium
CAAAGGCTTCAACGACCTGCTCGGTCGTATGCCGCCTTCCGATCACGTCCAGTGTGCGCTGTACCATTGACTGCGGATTGATCGAAATTCTCGACACGCCCTCTTCTTTCAGCATTTCAAGCTTTTCCCGCGTGATCGAATCGGGCCTGCCCGCTTCAACGGTCAATTCTGCCAGGTTTGAAAGATCGTAATTATCCTTTACACACCTGATGATGTCCCTTAGCTGCTCCGCCGAAATCGAAGTCGGAGTTCCGCCGCCGAAATAAACGGTTTCAAGCTTTCTTCCCGGAACGCACCCCGCAACGGCTGCGATCTCCTTTTTCAGGGCTTCCAGATAGCCTTCGACGCAGTCCCCGAACCTGTCGATCGGGTGCGACCCGAAGGAGCAGTAATTGCAGATGCTCGGGCAAAACGGAATACCTGCATAAAGACTGTAGCCGTTTCTGTAATCAAGCTTCTCGAGAAGCTGGTACTCCACCGCGGCGATCCGTGTCGCCAGAGCAGCCTTGCTCTCGGATACGCAGTAGTCCGAGGTCATGAACTGCACATTCTTCGCAAGTCCCTTCTCTATCCGCTCATAAACGAGCTTGGTGGGTCTGACTCCTGTCAGAATGCCCCACGGAAGTCCATGTCCTGTATAGTCCGAAAGAAGCCTGTAGACCGTCCTCAGAAGGGTGTTTCTGTAGTCCCTGTGCCTCTTTTTGGGCGCAGTCTCTTCGGAAGTGAACGTCTGAGATACAGTGGCATTTCCGGTGCCTTCAAGTGTGACGGTGATCATTTCTTCCTCAAGATCGAGCCTTATGTTCAGCTCTCCCTTTTCGTTATGCTTCAGAGGAAAGAATTCCTTTATCAGCGGTTCCACGTCCTGCCTGAAGTCCAGCCCTCTGATATCTATCGTAACATTACTCATCTACGCTGTTGCTCCGTAAGAACGAATTATGCTGCTTTTCATGCGCGATCGAAGTCATGTCGCCGTGTCCGGGAAAGACCTTGATATTATCGTTGAGCACCGCAAGCTTTTCTCTGATCGAAGATAGCAGAAGATCCGAATCCCCTGTCGGAAGATCGCTTCTTCCGATGCTCTCATAGAAAAGCGTGTCGCCCGTAAACATAATATCATGGTCTTCGACAAGATAGCACACTCCTCCGATGGTATGTCCGGGTGTCGCGATGACCCTGATCCTGAAGCCCGCGGTTTCAATAATGTCACCGTCATGAAGCAGCACATCCGCCGAGGTGGTATATTTCATGTGCGCCGTCATAAGCGAACTGTTAAGCTCGGCGTCCCTGAGTATCTTCTGCTCGTCCTCATGGGCATAGACAGTGGTGTTGTACTTAATCTTAAGCTCGTTTACAGCCATGATGTGGTCAAAATGACCGTGCGTGAGCAATACCGCGTCCGGCAGAAGTCCGATATCGTTGATCTCAGATGTGATCTTGATCGGTTCGGCACCGGGATCGATCAGGAAGCCCTCCATGCTATCCTCATTCATGGCCATATAGCAGTTGGCCTGAAAAAGTCCGACCGGAATCCTCCTGATAAGCAGTCCTTTTCGTCTGTAGATCTCTTCACATGCAGCCATCAGCCGTCACCCCTTTCAACCCATATTTCTCTGGATGTCGATAACACCTTCAATGTTCCTGAGCTTCGCGGTGATGTTAGCCAGGGTCTCCTTGTCCTTGACCGAGAAGCCCAGCGTAACGGTCGCAATACCCTGTTTGCTGGTCCTGGCGTTCATCGATGTAACGTCAATGTGGTTCTCTGTGGTAATCTTTGAAATATCAAGCAGGACGCCGGATCTGTTCTTAACGTAGAGATTGATCTCGGTAGAGAACATCTCGTCTCCGGCCTGATTCTTGACCTCATTCCATTCCGCCGGAATAAGCCTTGCCCTCTCATCCTCGGAAAGACTGATAATATTGATGCAGTCGGTCCTGTGGATCGAAACGCCGCGCCCGCGGGTCACAAAACCGCATATCTCGTCGCCGGGGACAGGGGAGCAGCACTTTGAAAAATGGACCGCAACGTCGTTGACGCCCTGAACGATAATGCTTCCCTTTGCGGCGAGCATCGTCTTCTTTTCGAAGGAGGTGTCGGCAAAGGCGTCCAGAACATTCTCATCGGTCATTTCCTTGCGCTGTGTCTTCTCGAATTCCTCAAGAAGGCGGGTAACGACCTGGCCTTCCTTTAAGCCGCCGTGACCGATCGACGCATATATCGAATCCCAGTCCCTGTATCCGTATTTGCGGAGAACAGCAGCCTCGAATTCGGTTCTGAGTATATCTACAGGGTTGATACCCTTTGTCTTGCAGTAGGTAAGAAGGAGATCCTTGCCCTTGACAATGTTGTCTTCCTTGAACTCCGACTTGAACCACTGATTGATCTTGTTCTTGGCCTGCGTGGTCTTGACGATCTTGAGCCAGTCTCTTGACGGTCCCTTTGAGTTCTGCGAGGTGATGATCTCGACCTGATCGCCGTTCTGAAGCACATAGTCAATGGGAACCATCTTGTTGTTAACCCTGGCTCCGACCATCTTGTTGCCTACGGCGCTGTGAATGCTGTACGCAAAATCAACCGGAGTGGCACCCACGGTAAGGTTCTTGACCTCTCCCGACGGAGTAAAGCAGAAAACGCTGTCCGAGAAAAGGTTCAGGTCATCCTTAAGGAGCATCATGAACTCCTTATTGTCGGAAAGCTCCTGTTGCCACTCAAGGATCTGACGAAGCCAGCTGAGCTTCTCCTCCTCGGAATCGGGAGAAGACTTGCCCTCAGGATCGGTCTTATACTTCCAGTGGGCTGCGATACCGTATTCAGCTATCCGGTGCATCTCCTGGGTTCTGATCTGAACCTCGAAGGGCTGTCCCGAGGAGCTGATCAGCGTCGTATGGAGAGACTGGTACATATTCGGCTTCGGCATCGCGATATAGTCCTTGAATCGTCCCGGGATGGGCTTGTACATCTCGTGGATCACTCCGAGGGCCGCGTAGCAGTCCTTGATATCGCTGACGATTATGCGAACCGCGAACAGATCGTATATCTGGTCGAGGGTCTTGTTCTGTGTGACCATCTTCTTATAAATGGAGAACAGATGCTTCACGCGTCCGTTGACCTTTGCGTCAATGCCCGCTTCGGAGATGTGATCGCCAACCTCGGCAACGATCTCATTGATGAAATCGTCCTTCTCGGCAAGCTTGGCGCTGACATTTTCGGAAAGCTCCTTATATGTGATGGGTTCAAGATAGCGGAGGCTCAGATCGTCAAGCTCGATCTTTATGCGGGATATACCGAGCCTCTGCGCGATAGGACAGTAAATGTCCATCGTTTCCTTTGATTTCTCGTACTGCTTGTTCGGCGGCTGATACTGCATCGTCCTCATATTATGAAGACGGTCCGCAAGCTTGATAAGAATAACCCGGATATCCTTTGCCATTGCAAGGAACATCTTTCTGAGGTTTTCCGCCTGAAGTTCGACCTTGTCGGTGGAATAGTTCAGCTTTGTCAGCTTGGTGACGCCGTCAACGAGAAGAGCTATCTCCTCGCCGAAAAGCTCCTTGACATCGTCATAGGTAAGTCTTGTGTCTTCAACAACATCGTGCAGCAGGCCGGCGGCTATGCTCTCGATATCAAGCTCGAGATCTGCAAGTATTATCGCAACACAAATAGGGTGAATAATGTACGGTTCACCCGATTTACGCTTCTGGTCCTTATGAGCTTCGCAGGCAACACTGTAAGCCTTCTCGATAACATCGATGCCCTTGACGGCATGATACTGTTTGATCCTGTCGATCAGAATATCATGCAGCTTATCGGGATCGGTAAAATCGGAAGGATTGCATATCCCTACGTTTTTCTCCTTATAACTCATGGCAACATCACCTGCCCGCAGCAAAATAAAATACTTGGTAATTTATCATTTTACATCCAGAAAGACAATGTGTCAAACTATCGCTGCATTTCCACAGAATCTTTGACTTTCCGCGGGTATTGGGATTATAATGTTATTTGTGAGAAGATCGCGAATATTGCGTCAAAACCGCGTTGAATACAGGAGAACAGACATATGCTTAAATCAAGCACGACAGAGGAACGTATCAGCCATCTTAAAGGGAACATGCTCATCAGGATTTTTATAATCGCTCTTGCCTCTCTCCTTATGGCTGTCAATATCAATACCTTTGTACACACAGGCGGACTTCTTCCCGGCGGTGCGACCGGTCTTTCGCTTCTTATTCAGGAAGTGGCCCTCAAGATGTTCAACATCAACCTGTCCTATACGCTTATCAACGTTCTGATCAATGCCATACCTATCTATATTGGGTTTAAATACATCGGCAAGAAGTTCACACTCCTCTCCTGCGGTTTCATTCTCCTTACCGCTGTACTCAAGGATATTCTTCCTCTGTATGTCATCACCGAGGATATACTTCTTATCAGCGTTTTCGGAGGATTGATCAACGGCGCGGCGATAAGCATCTGTCTTCTGATGGATGCCACGAGCGGTGGAACCGATTTTGTTGCGATCTATCTTTCCGAAAGGCGCGGCATCGACTCCTTCAACGTCATTCTTCTTATCAATGCCGTGATCCTCATTGCAGCCGGTCTAATGTTCAGCTGGGACAAGGCTCTCTACTCCATCATTTTCCAGGTGACCTCGACCGGCACCATACATCTTCTTTACAGGAAATACCAACAGGTCACACTGTTCATTGTCACAAATATGCCGGATGAGATCAGCTCCTCCATCTACAAGATAAGCAATCACGGAGCAACGGTCATCAATGCGTTCGGTTCTTACAAGCATACAGAAAGGACTATCGTTTATTCCGTTGTTTCCAATGCAGAATCCGCTCGTGTCATAAGTGCCGTTAAGGAAACCGACCCCAACGCATTTATCAATGTCATGAAAACAGACAGGGTCGTTGGGCAATTCTATCATCGCCCGACTGACTGACGAAATGCTTCACTTTTTGTAGTTTTTTCCTGTGCAGACATCACGAACAATGTTTTTTGTGTTGTCTGCATTTTTTTATGAAATTCATATTGCATTCGCTTCACAATAAAATATAATTATATAAAGAGAGGTATAAATAGCTATTTTCTATACAATGTGAGGTGTGTTTTATGAAGAAATTTCGAATGAGTTTTAAAACGATCTTCCTGTTCACAGGAATACTTCCGATGCTCGGAGTATCTATTTTTCTCAGCATCATTGCGTGCAATCTTTCCGAGACCAATCTTAAGGAATCCCAGAAGACCACGCTCCGTTCCACCGCCATGACGCTGAAGGAGTATTTCCAGTACGATATCATCGCGAACGGCAGCGTAGACTACGAAGAATACGCCGATCATGAGTATATGAACATTCTTATAGACGAGGATATCCAGCAGACTCTGTTTGAGGGCGACACCCGCTTCCTTACCTCGATCAAAGGTGACGACGGTTCTTATTTTGAGAACACGAAAGCCAATCCCGACATCTGGGCAGCAGTAAGCCGCAAGGAGGATTACTACGCCGAGAATGTTATCATCAATCACGAGGAGTACATGGTTTATTATACTCCCGTTTATGCCGACGCTTCGAACGCCAAGGTCTGGGGTATGGCGTTCAGCGGTATTCCGATGAAGGATATCACTGAAAATGTCAACAAGCTCCGTCTTCAGATCGGTGTTATCGTTGCGGTCGCCTGCCTTGTTCTCAACATACCGCTCTATCTTCTGGCCAAAACATATACTGATTCACTTGCCACCATTGTTGAAGATATGAACGCTCTCGCAAACGGTGACCTCGGCGAGAAGTCATTTAAGGAATCATTTTGTACCGAATTCAACTCCGCAGGTGCTGCGATCGTCAATACTCAGCGCAAGCTGAACTCAACAGTCGGAAAGATCCGCGAAACATACAACACTCTGCATGGTTCCGTTGAATCCGTTGATGATCTTTCCAACAATTCCGCAAATGAGATCACAAGCTCGTCGAACCTCATCACTCAGATGGCCAATACAGCCATGAGCATGGCTGAGAACGTTCAGAACGTTAATGCCGTTGCAATCGATCTCGGCAACTCCATCGAGAGTATTTCCGCCAGCTCCACCCAGGCTTCTGATCAGGCCGACGTAATGAGCAAGGCCAACGAGGAAGCTATGAGGAACATCCGCGAAGTTTACGACAGCAACGAGCGCTCCGTTGACGCGATCATCAGGATCAACGAGCAGACCAAAAGTGCCGCTGAAGCCGTTAACAATATCCGTTCTGCAGCAGACGTTATCGCCAACATTGCCGGTCAGACCAACCTGCTCGCTCTCAACGCCTCCATCGAGGCCGCAAGAGCCGGTGAATCCGGTCGTGGTTTTGCTGTTGTAGCCGAGAACATCCGTGAGCTTGCCGAGCAGAGTAACGCTTCCGCTCAGGACATCAGAAAGTCTGTAGAGGATGTTGTCACACAGGTTGGTGAATGCGCCGAGATGGCTAACAATGCCAAGGATATGATGGTCAACCAGCAGACCCTTGTCAGGACCGTATCCGAGAATATGAAGAGCTTCAGCAGCTCCGTTTCCGATGTTGCTTCCGGCATCACCAAGGTTTCCAACGAGGTCAACTCGCTTAATTCCATTAAGGAGACCATCGTTACCAACGTTACCGATCTGTCCGCTATCTCGGAAGAGAACGCCGCATCGGCCGCCGAGGTTTCAACAAACATCGACAACATCGCTTCGAACATTACCGGCACCAAGGACGAATCCACCAGGATGCGCGGCATGGCTGAGGATCTGAGCAAGGAGCTGGGATTCTTCAAATAAGTGTTGGTTAGAAGTGGATTGAATTGAAATTATATAAGCAAAAAGGGCGTCTGCTTTTGCAGATGCCCTTTAATATACCCTACTGCCGAGAAAGTGTTTTTCCTAAATAATTCCCTCTCATCGATATCGTTTGCAACCCCTGTCCCCTCGTTAACCCCCGCATTCATTATAAAAACTGTTGAAAAAAGTCACCCTTCAATTTATAATTTTATAGGTTAAGGTTTAAGATAACACACTATTTTGAAGGTAGGAAAAATATGATCGGTATTTACAATTATACGGTTATCATCACATATCTGAGTGTTGTTTCTGCGGGAACAGGCATGTTCTTTGCTACACAGCACAACCTGAAGGCAGCCATTTTCTTTATGATGTTCTCCGGATTGTGTGATATGCTTGACGGTCCCATCTCCAGGACCAAGAAGGATCGTACCGAGACCGAGAGGAAGTTCGGCATACAGATCGATTCCCTGAGTGACTGCATCAGCTTCGGTGTACAGCCTGCCGTGCTTTACTACTTCATCACCAAAACACTGATGCCCGAGAACAGGGGAATTCAAGTTGCCGCTTTCATCCTTGGCGTGGCGCTTATGCTTGCTGCAGTTATCAGGCTCGCATTTTTCAATGTTTCCGAGGAGGACAGGCAGAAGGCCGAGGGTGAGAAGCTTCGCAGCTATTACAGAGGTCTTCCCGTTACGAATGTTACATGGATCCTGCCCTTATTCTTCCTTTGCGGTTTCTTCCTCAAGGGCCTTGCTTTTAATGTTGTGATGCTGTTCTCGGAAGGCCTTACAGCGTTTCTTTTCCTTTTGGATTTTAAGATGCCCAAGGTTCACGGCAAGAAACTGATCCCTGTCGGAATCGGCGGCGCCCTTGTATTTATCGGCGTTTATCTTGTTCAGCTCTGATACTTTTGAAAGGCCAGACAATGTATAAAGACAGAAACGGAAATATCCATAATAATGATGCGACACCCACAGGAATGATCAGCTTTATGTACAATACCCTCCCCGGAAGGCTGTTGCTGAAGCTGACTACCAGACCATGGGTGTCTAATGTTGTCAGGGGGTATATGAGAAGTTCCGTATCCGGACTTCACATTTACCCCTTTATCAAAAAGAACAGTGTTGACCTTTCGGAGTACGAGTCAGCGACGTATCACTGCTTTAATGACTTTTTCATCAGGAAGATCAGAGCCGCATACAGACCAGTTGTTGAAGATCCCGGACTTCTGGCCGCTCCGTGCGATTCACATGTTTCGGTGTTCAGGATTGAGGACGGGCTTGTTCTTGATATAAAAAGTTCTCATTATACAGTAGCTTCCTTGCTCAGGAACGATGAGCTGGCACGGGAATTCAGGGACGGCTGGTGCATTGTGATGCGTCTTACCGTGGACAACTATCACAGGTATTCCTATCCCGATAACGGCGTCAAGACCGGTGATGTTTTTGTTCCCGGAGTTCTTCATACCGTCAGTCCGGTAGCGCTTGAGAAACTGCAGGTTTTCGTTGAGAATCAGCGAGTATATACCGTCATCGACACCGAGAATTTCGGAAAGATGGTTCAGATGGAGGTCGGTGCCGTTTGTGTCGGCAGGATCGTGAACCATCACGGTCCTGGACCTGTCAGAAGAGGTGAAGAAAAGGGCTATTTTGAGTTTGGCGGCTCAACGGTTGTTCTTTTGCTGGATGGTAAGCATTTTACTCCGGATACCGATCTGATCGAGAATACGGAGGACGGTTTCGAAACCATTATAAAAATGGGAGAAAGAATCGGTTACAATGAAAAATATCAAGGCTGATATTGCAAGCGGGAAATACAAGAAGGTATATCTTCTCTTCGGAGAGGAGACATATCTTCTGCGTAAATGTCTTTCTGCCCTGAAAAGCGGTGTGCTCGGCGATGAAGCTTCGGATGTTAACTATACGGTATTTGACGGAAACCGCGGCTTTGAGGTCAGTGAACTGAAGGACATATGCACGACGCTTCCTTTCTTTGCTGACAGAAGACTCGTTATCGTTGAAAACAGCGGTCTGTTCGGTGCTGACAAGGCATTTGACGAGTTTATACCCGAGATCCCCGATACAACGGTCCTTGTGATCGTTGAAGCCTCTGCTGACAAGAAGACCAGGCTTTATAAGGCAGTCAAAAGCCTTGGATATGCCTGCGAGTTTACCACACCGACACCGGAGCAGACAGTCGAGTTCTGCGCCGGATATCTGGGCAAAGCCGAGAAGAGGATATCAAAGGCGGATTGTGAGTTCTTCGTTAATTCGGTCGGCGGCGACCTGTATAATATTACGACAGAACTTGATAAAGTAATGGCATATGTCGGTGACAGGCCCAACGTGTCCAGACGTGATATCGAGGATATCTGCTCGATGCGGATCGAGAACCGGATATTCGATATAGTCGATGCCCTTATGACAGGCAGGCTGAACGATGCATATGTGATCCTATTTGACCTGATACGCCTTAAGGAGCAGCCCATCGGAATACTGCGTTTTATCATGAGCAGATATCTGAAGCTCCTTGCGGTTAGGGACGAAATGGATCGCGGCATTTCTGATTACGAAATGGCTGCCGATCTTAAAACAGCTGACTGGCTTGTACGCAAGGATAAGGCAAGAGTCGCAAAGATAACGAGCGCACGGCTTAATGCCGCGATTGAGCTCTGCACACAGACCGAAAACAGCATAAAGCTCGGCGATATTGGCGATCAGGCCGGCCTTGAAATTTTGCTTGCAAATTTGTCCGCACTGTAATATAATCACGTTTGTGGCTGCCGGTCTGAGGTTCTCGGCGCAAGTAACGCGCGGTACGATCAGGCATCAGACAGTCGGTGATAATATGATCTGGAGTGGTATCGAAGTGGTCATAACGGCCCTGACTCGAAATCAGGTAGGCGGCAACGTCTCGTGGGTTCGAATCCCACCCACTCCG
>CAJOQS010000060.1 GCA_905236925.1 uncultured Lachnospiraceae bacterium
ATAAGAAGCAGCCAGTTCCCAAGCGCCCTGATGCAGTCAAAATTATTCGAGAGGCACATGATATTTGAAATACCCCACACAACAATATTGGGGATGAACATCATTGAAAGCCCCGACAGAAATCCTGTTCCGAACAAGGTTCCTCTCTTAATAGGGAGTGAATGAAAGAAATAACAGGATCTCTCAATTCCAAGATACGAGAAGTTCCCGAGAGCGATGATAATCGCGAATATGCAGCTTATCCATACTGCAGTACCCTGTGCCTGTTCATAGATGAAATGCAGCACACCGTCATATATGTCATGATAGCTGCGGCCCGTAAAATTCAGATGTATCTCAAGCCAGAGCAGGGCCGGCATTATCCATAAGAGCAGGAATGAGTATCCTGCCCACATAGGCCAGAGTCGTTTTATATTCTTAAAAAACAGTGCCTTATTAAGTATCTCACAGGATGATGTCTTTGACTGCATACTCATCACCTCCCTTGTCTCCTGATTTCCTGTCCGCTCCGAGACCGTAGATATCACCGTTATGCGCGGCACCGATCTCATAAATGAATATTTCCTCGAGCGTCAGCGGGATCGCATCCACGAGAACAGGCTCGTATTTCATCATCTTCTGTCTGCATTCTTCCTGGGTCCCGCGGACAACAAGCGTATAGACGCTTCCTGTTTTCTGGGAATTGAGAATATCGAAATCGGGAAGTGCCGTAAGCTCAAAATCTTCTTTAAAAGCGACCTGAAGCTTCGTAACATTGCCCTGAAGCGAGGAAAGCGACCTTTCCAGAAGTATCTTTCCCTTGTTCATTATTCCGACCGTATCGCAAACATCCTCAAGTTCTCTCAGATTATGGGACGACACAAGTACCGTGGTCCCCTTGTCTGCAATATCCTGCATCATAAGCGCCCATATCTGGCGTCTCATGACGGGATCGAGACCGTCAACAGGCTCGTCCAGGATCAGAATTTCAGGCGTACAGCATATAGCCAGCCAAAAGGCAACCTGCTTCTGCATACCCTTAGACATGCGCCTTACGGGCTTCTTCGGATCGATTATCCCGAAAACCTCCTTCAGCCTTTCAAAACGGACCATATCAAAATCCCTGTATATCCCCCTGTACAGCTTCATCATATCAATGATGTTATCAGCTCCGAAACGGAAAAGATCATCGGGAATATATGCGATCTTCTGCTTGATCACGGGATTTTCGTAAACCTCCTGACCATCGATACGGATGTCACCCGAATCCTGCCTGTATATTCCCACAAGATGTCTGATGAGCGTTGATTTTCCCGCGCCGTTAGGGCCTACAAGTCCGTAAACCGAGCCTTTTGAGACATGCAGACAGGCTCCGTCAAGCGCGCGAAAACCGTCAAAGCTTTTAACAGTATCTATAGCTCTGATCATATCTGTTCAACACCTCTCTCTCCATTTATGCCGGTTTTCCCGGCAATATCTATACACGCATCTGTAAAGGATACGATCTCTTCTTTTCCGACTCCGAGCATGACAAGCTGTGAGATGATGCCTTTAAGCTTTTCCTCCAGCTCCGTTTTCTTCTTTTCGTCAAGCTCGGGCCTTCCGCTCGCAAACGAGCCTCTTCCGGATATCGAGTAGATATAGCCTTCGGCCTCCAGCTCTCTGTACGCGCGCTGTATCGTATTCGGGTTTATGGACATTCGGGACGCCATCTCGCGTACCGACGGAAGCTTTTCGTCACATTTGATCGCTCCGGCGAGCATCAGATGCTTCAGACCGTCCTTGATCTGCTCGTATATGGGCCGGGAATCTCTGTAATTGATACTGATCAATGCCTGTTCTCCTTTCTCAGACCGGTAAAGTCTGTATTCAAAAAAGAATAAGTGTACTATCACCTCTAGTACACTTATATCTCTTCATTATTCTTTTGTCAACTGTTTTTTATTCAGTCCTCGTTCTTGGAAACGATCACGCCGCCTGTCTTATAGATGGAATGAGCGGGAACAAAGCCCCTTACACAGCTGAGTGGATAAACGTTGCTGAACCTTCCGACAACGGTTCCGGGGTTCAAAACGGAATTGCATCCGACTTCAACATTATCGGCCAGCATCGCACCAAACTTGCGAAGTCCGGTCTCAACCTTCTGTCCCTTATACGCTATCGTAACATTCTTCTTATCCTGCTTAACGTTGCTGGTAACCGCTCCGGCTCCCATATGCGACTTATAGCCCAGAACCGAATCACCGACATAGTTATAATGGGGCACTTGAACATTATTGAAAAGCACGACATTCTTCAGTTCGGTTGAATTGCCTACAACAGCGCCGTCACCAACGATAGCCTTGCCTCTGATAAATGCGCACTGACGTACCTCGGCTCCCCGTCCTATGATGCAGGGTCCCGTAATGCTGACTGTGGGCCATACCTTCGCGGATTTAGCGATCCAGATATCCTCGCCCTTCTGCTCAAACTCCTCCGGATCAAGTGTGG
>CAJOQS010000061.1 GCA_905236925.1 uncultured Lachnospiraceae bacterium
CAATATCTATTTTTCTCTTCCAAAGTGCAAAACAACGTTTCTCAGGCAAAGTGCAATAGGTTATTGCACTTTGTTTGAAAAACTACCATTTCATTCTCCAGATACCCGTTAACACCGAGTTCGGGAAACCAGAACGATACCATCGGATTTATAAATACCGAGCCGTCATTAACGAACATTCCCAGCGGAAGATATATATCCGCGCTTACCTTATATGACTTGAAATCCGAAGAGAATGCTCCCTCTACGTTCCAGCTTGAAACATTGGAGCCGCCAACCAATCCGCCGTCTTCGGTTGTGACTACGGTCAGGGGCGCAACAATTCCCTTGATCTCTGTCGTTTTTGCTTTCGCTTTTGCTGCTGCGGGAACAGCCTCAATACCAAAAACGAGCGAAAGTGTGATCACCAGTGCCAGTAGTTTTTTCAGATAGTTCTTCATGGTCATATACCTCCTTTGAAATATCATACTGATCTTTCGTCTTCCTTAAGTGCCATAGTACTTTATGCTCTATTTAAGGTTCTCCGCTATCTTCCGGATCAGCTCCTCCTGCCGGAAGGGTTTCGGAACATGAGCGTTCATGCCTGCATCGAGTGCGTCCTTGATATCCGAAGCGAATGCATTCGCGGTCATCGCTATGATCGGGATGCCTGCCAGTTCCCTGTTGTCAAGCGCGCGGATGCGCCGCGTAGCCTCCAGACCGTCCATAACCGGCATTGAAACATCCATAAGTATCAGGTCGATATCGCCCGGATGCGATGCCGAAACAATACTGATGGCATCAATACCGCTGGTTGTCGGGATAACCGTGAAGCCAAACTTCTTGAGAACATATTCCGCGAGTTTAAGGTTGGTCGTGGTATCATCCACTACCAGAACCTTCCGGCCTTCAAAGCGCATGTTCCGGATATCCTTATCCGAATTGCTCTCATCCGAGGCCTCTTCAGTCTCCGCCGAAGGCTCCATATCAACAACTATGATGAACTCTGTTCCCTTGTTCAGTTCACTTTCGACCTCGATCGTGCCCTGCATCATGTTGACAATATTTCTGACGATCGGCATTCCCAGACCCGTTCCGGGTGTTTCATCGATATAGCCGTTCTGCTCACGTGAGAATGGATCCCACAGTTGTTTGAGAAAATCCGCGGTCATTCCGATGCCGGTATCGAGGACACGGATCTCGTAGGTAAGCTTCGCCGCCTTTTTCAGCAGGCGGGCCGAGAGGGTGATCGTCCCTCCCTCGGGAGTGTATTTATAAGCGTTTGAAAGAAGGTTCAGCAGTATCTGTCTGAGGCGGAGCCTGTCACAGCTGACGATATCGTCACCCAGCTTCTCCGTGTCAATGACCATCGAAAGGCCCTTCTCCCTGATCTTTTCCGAACCGAGCTGTGCTGTCTCATTAATGATATCCTTGATCTTTACGGGTCCGGGAGAAAGCTTCATCTTGCCGCTTTCGATGCGGCTCATGTCCAGGATATCATTGATCAGCCTCATCAGATGATCCCCGGCAAACTGTATCTTGTCGAGGCATTCCGAGAGCTTTTCCCGGTCATCGATGTTCTCAAGAGCGATCTTCGAGAAACCGTTTATCGCATTCATCGGTGTGCGGATGTCATGTGACAGATTGGAGAAGAATTCAGTCTTGGCGGCACTGGCTCTGTTCGCCTCCTCAACAGCCTTCAGGAGCAGTCTCTGTCTGTCCTCGAGTTCTGTCTTCTGCTTCGCGATCAGGCGGTCGACCTCAAGGCGCTTCGCCTGGTCGTCGTCAAGGCACGACGCGGTCAGGACCATCTGCTTCACATCATCATTGCTGCCGTCCACGGCTCTGATGCCCACGCGAACCCAACGGTCTTCGACTTCGTCCTTGTAAAGAAGCTCTCTCTTGTCACCGGTCCTGAAGAGATCCTTCTGTCCGATTGCCTTTTCCAGCTTCTCTTCGAAAATATCAAATGCAGTGCCTTCACCGAAGTCAAACAGTCCCCGTTCTCTGATCGTTTTTACATTTTTCGTTGTAAGGTCAACAAGATAAATGCAGCAGAATTCCTCTCCGAGAGCGGCAATGATATTTGAGTCCGTCCTTGCCTTATCAAGCTCTTTCTCGGAGATAAGCTCCGCCGAACCAAAGGCCTTAACGGGTTCTCCGTTTTCATCCCTTTCAACGGTATATGTGATCCTGAAAGGAATGTGTCCGACTGTCAGCGGAATGTCGATAACAAGATCGTCTTCGCCGCTGTCAACCCTCTTCATAAAAGCGCGATAGGTGTCTGCGTATTCCTGCGGGAAGATTCCCTGCTCTATCGCGGGTTCGGGATAATCCTTTACAAGGGCCGGAAGACCCAGGTCGCGCATGCAGCGGTAGCACGGACGCATCTCCTTGGCCTTTATGTCATATTCCCAGTTATAGATGTTCAGCTGCTCACTGGTCCGGACATATCTGTCTTCGATGTCGGCAAGCATGAGCCTTGTCTGCTTCTCGTCGGTAAGATTGCGGATCTCCTCGTATACGAGATCCCTGTCCTCTTCCCTTGCTATCGGAACAAGGCGGCTGACGATGTAGAGACTGTCAACACCGCAGCAGTTCTCTGACATCTTGCGAAGAGTCTCGCATTCCTGCTCGCGTCCCGACTCCATGCAGCGCTTTATCGCGGAATTAAAGATAAAGCCGTTGTCCTCATCGAAGCATTCGGAAAAAACCTGGTCGAGAAAGGCTTCCCTGCTGGTGTTTATCTTAAGCTCACCAAGGTACTTCTCGTTAACATCCAGCAATTCGCTTACACCGTTTTTATAACTGATCACTGCCGCAGGTCCCGAGAAAGGACTGTGCAGTATTTTCTCATAATCCATGTTGATCTCTCCATTCAATTACCGCACATTTATGTGACATGATCAGGGCCTGTAGATCGCGGCCTCGACCTGTGAAGCCTTTGCCTCACCCATAAGCTTTGTAACTATGGCCAAGCCGAATTCGATCGCGCATCCAAGCGACTTTCCCGTTATGATATTGCCGGAAATAACAGCGGGTCCTCCGACAAACCTTGCTTTTCCGAGACTTCCTTCAAATCCCGGGAAGCAGGTGGCCTCATGTCCGTCAAGAAGTCCGTTCTCGCCAAGGACCGAGGGAGCGGCGCAGATTGCACATACGAGCTTTCCAAGATGGTCGTAGTGTTTGATCATATCAACAACACCCTTGCTTGCAGCAAGATGCTTGGTTCCGGGCATTCCTCCGGGCAGTACCACCGCATCTCCGTCGCTGTAGGTGAACTCGTCGTATTTGTTTGCTTCGCCAAACTGCATGTCCGTCACTATGTGGAAGCCGTGCGCTCCCATAACATCCTTCATTCCGTAAGGAGAGACCATGACCGTGTCTATACCGGCCCTTTTCAGGATGTCGGCAGTCATCAGAGCCTCAACTTCTTCGCAGCCGTTGCACAGTAAAAAATATGCCTTCATGGTAATTTCTCCTTTCTGCTATTTCACTTTATAGTTATGCGGATACTCGAGTGTATACTTCCTGCCCTCCAGAGAATAGCTTATTCTCAGCGTATCGGGATCAATGAAGATATCGGTAGCCTTTTCGCGGATCGTGGCAAGCTTCCTGTACCTTGCGATCTTTTCGGGGCCGTAGGCATTAAGATTGTCCGATGTCAGCCATACCGAACCGCACAGGGCGTTGACCACCGCCAGATACTCCTTTTCCTCCTCCGTAAGGGAGATATTGTTGTCCCTGAGGAAGAAAACATCCGGATCGTTGCCGTGCGCGCGTCCGTCAAGTCCCTTCCTGAAGATCGTATTGTTTATCGAGTGCTTTGTCGAAACCCTCTCCCTGTGGATGATCCTCATGTAGAGCGTGTCGTTCCAGTCAAGTCCGACGTCGCAGCCTACCCTGCAGTAATCCACACGTCCGAAAGCAGGCATAACGGGAGTTCCGCATCCGAGTATCAGCTTGTCCTTACAGAGCTGTCTAAGAAAATCAAGCGCCCTTATCATGCGTCCGGCCCTTGACTCGGCAAACGGTCCGTCGCCTTCCATTCCGTGATCGCCTGTCGCGAAGGGTGCCGCGGCATAAAGGAAATCAAGCTTTACGAGATCGAAGCCCCATTCATTGAAAACCCTGTCGAAAACGCGGGTCAGATATCCTCGTACCTCCGGATTATCGATATCGAGCGAATAGAAGCCGCTCCAGTTAGATCCGTCCTTCCAGGGCTCGCCCTTATACTTCAGAAGCCAGTCCGGATGTTCCCTGAAGATCGCCGACTTCTCCTCGCATACGAAAGGTGCCAGCCAGAGTCCCGCTTTAAAGCCTGCGTCGTGTATCTTATCCGCAACGGACTTAAGTCCCTCGGGGAACTTTGCCTTATCGGTGGTTTCCCAGTCACCGACGAAAGGCTCCCATCCGTCATCGACCTGGAACAGGTCGCCCTTGTCGAATACCTTGCATGCTCCCGCAAGATCGTCCTCTATTCCTTTTTCGTTTATATCCTGATAGTGATTGTACCAGCTCGAGTAACCCTTGACCGGCTCCGAAGCACAGCTGATCCCCATGGCCTCGAACCATTTATCGAAGACCTCCTGCTCGCTTCCTTCCGCATAGAAAAGGTCAAATGCGTTGAATTCCGTGCCTGCTGCCCTGACTCCGGCGCAGTCGCGCTCTATCTTGAGAACTGCTTTCGAGGAATTGTAGGTGAACATCGTATAGCCCGGCTGTTCATCAAGAGAAGCCAGAAGCCTGTAGCGTTCCCCGTCCCTGAAATAGCAATATGAGAAGCCGTGGAGAATGCCCTTGTGCCAGGGATAATTCACAAAATGGTAGTCGCCGTAGCGGTCTAGAGCGAACTTCCTGATCCCGGCGCGCGGCGTTCCGTTGAGTCCTCTGATCCTTCCGTAGGCTGAATACTCTGGACTGTATGTCCAGGTCTGATAACCGTTGAAGAACATCCTTCTCGAAGCGGTAAAGGGAAGTCTTGCCTCAACACATCCGAGGACCTCACCCTCTGTGACCTCCGCAACGATATGGTTGCTGCCCTCCGTTATCTCCTGTGATCCCTTTTTTTCGTTAACCCGCCATTTTAAGATCATGTCACCCATGCAAAAAACCTCTCTGTGATTTCTTATTTCTCAACGGTAAGGATTACCTTTACGGGCTCCGTTATTCCCGTTCCGACCGTTAGTGCGGCTGTTCCTTCCCTGCCGGTCGTCCGAAGTATCGTTCCCGTCATGCAGCCCTGTGAAGAAGCCGTATCGGGTCCCTCGATCCTGATTATGCCTGTATCGTCGGTCTTAAAGAATACCGGCGTCGTTGCATATACCGCCTGTGTTCCGTTCTCGTCAAGAATCCTCACACGAACCAGCGACATATCACACATATCCCTGTGACGGAGCCTTATCCTGACGGGTTCGCTGCCTTCTTCGGGCTGAGCGGCGACAGTCACGCTTCTTCCGTCCGAGTCAGAGACCCTCACTTCAAGATGAAGCTTCCTTCCGGGTTTGAGTTCCCTGACCGCGGCTATCCGGTTGTCCCTGACTGCCTCAAATTTCCATACAACGGATTCACCGCCCCAGTTTCCGACATATTTGCTGTAGAGCGCAACTCCCTCATCATAGCTCATGCGGTAGCGCACCATACACCATAAAAGGCGGAGTATATCAGGCAGGGGAAGCTTCATGATATCGTATTTCGTAACCGAGGAAAGAGCCTTGTGAATAAGCTTTTCCTTGCGTCCCGTAAAGCCCTCGTTCGTTTCGAGCAGGCATCCGATCCTGTCGTCCATGCACAGAGGCCCGTGAGGAAGTGCGGTATACTCGCTCGGCTTGAGCTCCGTAACGAATTCACCGTTCTTGTACAGCCTCACCGTGTCGGCATTGGTAAATACATAGCACTTTGACAGCATTCCGGCATCATAATCGCCTATATCCATTGCCGAGCTGATCTCAAGAACCGTTTCCCCGTCCGACTGTGAAGCATAAACATATGCCGCCGGCTTGGGATTGCGGAAATAATCCAGTACTCCGTGGTAGCAGACCCTGTCTCCCGAACCGAAATCCTTGTGTGTGGGATAATCAAACATGC
>CAJOQS010000062.1 GCA_905236925.1 uncultured Lachnospiraceae bacterium
AATACTGTTCCGATGAACTGCGGATCCGAACTGGTCACAACAGTCCCTGATTTGTCAAGAATAAACTCGGTTATGGAGCGCCCCCGCTTAACATGCTCCTCTGTGATGGACTGGATTCGGTTTAAGGCCACATCAAGGCAGACCACGCTCTCACCGTCGTCAAGCAGTTTGCAAACGGTGACTATGGTCTGATGTGAGAACAGATCGTAATATGGTTCGATCAGTACATTCTTTCCGGGATTTGCATGCGCATCGATATACCAGGGCCTTGAAACGGCATCATAGTCAGGACCGGGATCCCAACCCGAGCCGTCGAGATATTCACCGCCGATATAGCCGTAGATACCGCTCATATCGGGAATAAGAGAGCTTTGAACAACGTCCGTAAGCTGAGTGATAAAAAGCAGTATCTGATCGTTGTTATAGCCGCTCTGTCTCATCTTATTAATGGAAACGGCGGTAAGTTCAAGAACATCATTGCTGGAAGACATTCTGCGATCAAGCTGGTTTCCGAGATCTAACGCGTTGACCCGGCTGTTCGCAGATACACTGTCTCTGGTTCGGGCATAGAGGATGTTGTAGTACATCAATACAATGCACGCAAAGAAAACTATCACAACGATAGATATGATGATCCTTCTCCGAACAGTGCCTCTCATACATTCGTGTCCTTTTCGCATATATATAGTAATTCTACCATATTCTTCAAAAACAATCAACATTATTCACGATTTCTTTTGTAAATTCAAAAACAACACGAAATAAAAGGCGGGGCCTCAGTGATAACACCGAGGTCCCGCTAAAAGAGACTTGCTTAAGAATATAATTTATGCCCAGGGATTCTCTGTAGGGTAAGGAAGGCTCTTAGGCTGGTTGTAAGCAATGTCCTTAACACCGAGGAATTTGAACACTTCGAAGAGTGCCTTGCCGTAGTGGCCGAAAGCAACAGCTCCGTGATGAGGATATCTCTTCTGAATGAGAACGTGACGGTAGAAACGTCCCATCTCGTTGATGGCGAAGATACCGATTCCGCCGAAGGATCCGGTGCGAACGTCAAGAACCTCACCCTCTGCGATGTAGGAGCGAAGAACGCCCTCGCTGTCGCACTGCAGGCGATAGAAGGTGATGGGGCTTGCAGCGATATCGCCCTCAAGAGTTCCTCTGGTGAAGTCAGGATCGCTTCCTGCGGGCTCAAGCAGTCTGTGCTGGATCAGCTGATACTTGATAGCTCTGTCGCCGCACATCTTGCAGGAAGGTGTGTTGCCGCAGTGGAAGCCCATGAATGTATCGGTAAGAGCATACTTCTTGTACTTGGGCTTAATGCTCTTGGTGTAGAGTGACTCGGGAACGGAATTGTTGATATCAAGCAGGGTGATCGCGTCATCCGAAACACATGCACCGATGTACTCCGAAAGAGCTCCGTAGATATCAACCTCACATGCAACGGGGATTCCGTGGCTTGCAAGACGTGAATTTACGTAGCAGGGCTCAAATCCGAAGGTCTCGGGGAATGCGGGCCAGCACTTGTCAGCGAAAGCAACATACTTGCGGGCACCCTTATGAGCGTTTGCCCAGTCAAGGAGTGTAAGCTCGAACTGAGCCATACGTGCGTTGAGCTCCTTGTAGAACTTGCCCTTGCCCATCTCCTTCTCCATATGCTTGCATACGTCGGGGATTCTGGGATCATTCTCGTGAGCCTTGAAGCTTACGTACAGATCAAGCTCCGAGTTCTCCTCGATCTCAACGCCGAGCTCGTACAGACCCTTGATAGGCGCGTTGCAGGCGAAGAAGTCCTGAGGTCTGGGACCGAAGGTAATGATCTTGAGGTTTCTGACACCGATAACCGCACGTGCGATCGGAACGAAATCAGCGATCATCTTTGCGATATCCTTTGCGGTTCCGACAGGATATTCAGGAATATAGCCGGTAAGATGGCGCATGCCAAGGTTATAGGAGCAGTTGAGCATACCGCAGTATGCATCGCCTCTGCCGTTGATAAGGTCGCCGTCGCCTTCTGCAGCGGCAACGAACATGATGGGGCCGTCAAAGCTCTTAGCGATAAGAGTCTCAGGAGTCTCAGGCCCGAAATTGCCGAGGAATACTACAAGAGCGTTGCAGCCTGCCTTGTTGACATCGGCAACAGCCTTCAGATAGTCAGCCTCATTCTCAACTGTAACGGGACACTCGTAAAGGTCGCCCTTATATGCCTTCTTGATAGCGGCGCGGCGCTTCTTCGAAAGCTCGATGGGGAAACAGTCACGGCTGACGGCAATGATTCCGAGCTTCACGTCCGGAATGTTTTTTACTTTCTCAAGATCGATCATTTCATACTCTCCTTATAGATTTTTATAATGCTGCCCGAACGGCAGGCATAAACTGTGTTGACGTGCCGCCGTACACATTGATTTTATCATACGGCCGGCAAAAATAATACGGTAAAGATTATTGTTTTTGTGTTCAAAATTATTTTAAATTTCAGAATATGTGTCCTTCAGTGCGGGATACATCTTAACAAACTTGCGGTACTGCTCCTCATACCTTGCCGCGATCGCCGGATCGGGCTCAACGGTATCGATGACCTTTACAAGCATGGAGGCAGCTTCCTCAACACTAGCGTACTCGCCGCATGCAACGGCTGCAAGGATCGCTCCTCCGTAGCCGGGGCCTTCTTCGGATTCGATAACATCTACCTTCATGTTCATTACGTTGGCGATGATCTTCTTCCAGAGCGGGCTCTTGGCTCCGCCGCCGCATATCTTGGTCCTTTCGGGCCTGATACCGAGCTTTCTGGCAACCTCAACGGAATCCCTGAGTCCGAACGCAACACCTTCGAGAACGGCCTGAGTCATGTCGGTTCTGGTCGAATCCATTGACATTCCGATAAATGCGCCTCTTGCCGAAGGGTTGTTATGAGGAGAGCGCTCTCCCATCAGGTAGGGAAGGAAGTAAACGTGGTTGTTGCCGAGCATCTCATCGGTAATGCCCTTCTGCTCGCCGGAATAATCCTTGGTCGAGATTATCTCGTCCATCCACCACTTGTTGCAGGAAGCGGCGGAAAGCATGCATCCCATCAGATGATAGGTGCCGTCGGCATGATCGAATAAATGAATTGCGGGATTGTCATTCTTCTCAAAGTGGCTGCTGGAGATGAACACCGTACCGCTCGTTCCGAGACTGATGTTGCAACGTCCATCGCCTACTGTACCGGTTCCGACTGCGGCTGCGGCGTTATCGCCCGCTCCGGCAGCGATCTTAACGGTTTCGGGAAGTCCGAGTTCTTCGGCAATATCCTTCTTCAGGGTTCCGACAACTTCATAGCTTTCAAATAACTTCGGCATCTGTTCCTCGCTGATGCCGCAGATGTCGAGCATCTCCTTTGACCAGCACCTGTTCTTGACATCGAGCAGAAGCATTCCGGAAGCATCGCTCACATCAGTGCAGAAACAGCCTGAAAGCTTATATGCAAGATAATCCTTGGGAAGCATTATCTTCCTGATGCGCTTGAAATTCTCGGGCTCATTGTTCTTTACCCAGAGGATCTTGGGTGCTGTGAAACCTGCGAACGCAATATTGGCAGTAAGCTCAACGAGCTTGTCTTTTCCGATCTCGTTATTGAGATAGTCGGTCTCCTTCTGGGTTCTTCCGTCATTCCAGAGGATTGCGGGTCTGATGACTTCGTCATTCTCGTCCAGGATAACGAGTCCGTGCATCTGGCCTCCGCAGCCGATGCCCGCAACCTGAGACCTGTCGCAGCCCGATGTCAGTTCCTTGATACCCTCGACAACATTCGTCCACCAGTCACGGGGCTCCTGCTCGGACCATCCGGGATGGGGGAAATACAGGGGATATTCCCTTGAAACTATATTTACGATCCTTCCGCTGCCCTCCATAAGAAGAAGCTTAACCGCGGAAGTACCGAGATCTACTCCGATATAATACATAATCCTTCTCCTCCGACTCAGATAGTGATATTCTCGCCCTTTAAGCCGATAAACGCTCTGGGAGCCTGGTTTCCGTCCTTATGGGCGATCAGCCATTTGTTCTGAGCCATAAGAAGTCTGTCCTCGGGAGTTTTCTCGGGGAAATCCTTGATATCGTAGTTGGTTCCCTTGGGAAGTACAACGATCACCCTGAAGCCGTCTGCAACTCCGTTGCAGGGAGCGTAATGAAGCGTGGTGGCATAGAGTTCGACAGCCGTTCCTGCAGGGATCTTGTACGCTTCGATCTTCGAAGTGTCATAGGTGAAATCGTCTTCGATATCCCTCTGGTCTCCGATCAGAAGAACGGTATCATACAGAGCGATGTTCACCTCACTGCAGCGATGGTATTCAACAGCATTGAGCTTCTTGTTGTTTCCGTTGCAGTATCCTATCTGTGCCTCAAGTCCTCCGAAAAAGCTCTTTGAGAAATCAATTGCTCCGGCAGCCGCTTCAAGATCAGCATCACCGGGAACATAGACAACCTCGTCGGCAGGCATGGGCTTGGTCGCAAGGACCTCAAGCATCTTCCTGCAGTCGATCCCCTCGACTATCCTTCCGTATTTTCTGAATGATCTGTCTGTAACACTTTTGATCTGCATGATAAGCACTCTTCCTTTCCGCTTTGACATTATAGGTCTCTATGCATCAGAAACCCACATCATAAATTCTATAAGGTGGATACTGAGCGGTCAAGTTAATATATTGCTAAGGATTCGTTATTTTTTGCTGTGTAGAAAAAACGGGCGGAACCGTTTCATCGGAAACCGGATCCCGCCCGCTAAAAACGCATTACCGGAAAGACCGGCACTGATCATTTAAGAGTGATGACTTCGATAGGATAATAAGCATACTCATCCATCCAGTAATCCCATACAGGCACCGCAACACCTGAAGGAAGGTAGATAGCCTTCAGATTCTTGAGCTTGCCCTGTCTGAAAAGATGATAGATCCTTGCCACAAGATCCTCGATAACATCCGCTGAAAGCTTGGTCGCCGATGAAAGATCGATGATCTCATACTTTGCGGCGTCGCTTCCGACAGTGATCGTATCCGGCCAGTTATAGCCCGATCCGTCATCGTACACATAGCTCTCGTATACGAACTTGGTGGCCTTCTTGCCCTTACCGAAGGTGATCGTGTAGTACAGGTGGTTGTCGTAGTCCTTGGCCTTGGTCTTCTTAACCGTGGGCTTAGCGGTTGTAAACTCGCCTTCAAGCTTCCTGGTCTCAGCCTTTTTAGAAGTTAAGGTAAATGCCATAGCCTTCTCTTCGGCAAGATAGCTGTCGAATACCAGCCTGAAGGTATCGGTATCCGATGTTCTGATGATAGTGCATGCCTCATCCTTTGTCGTAACCGAATCAAGCTCATAGCCGTCTTCGAAATTGCACTTTACGGTGATCGTATTGCTGCTGAGTCCGTTGGCCTTCTCAAGAACATAGTTCTTATCAGCCGCATTCACAACGGTCTTCGTGTTGCCACCGAGGAACTCATAGGACTTAACATGAGAATCGGCGTTGAACGTTACAGCGTACTTCCTGCTGGGATATGCATAAACCCATACATCGCCCGAAGGAGTGCACTCAAAGATTCCGTCCTCGTCAAATTCATAGTAGCCGTCAACAACATAAGCGGACATCTCGCCGGTCCACTCATAAAGATCCCTGAGTGTGATCTTGAAGGTAAGTGTGGTGCCTTCCGCAAAGGTATCACCGATCTTTATCTCCTTGCCCTTAGGATCGGTCACCTTAACATCAAATCCGTTCTCGGAATAATAACCGTTATAGGTAAACTTTTCCCCAGCTTTTGCGGCTCCTGTATCCGAAACGATCGCCAGTGAAAGGGCAAAGATTCCGGCAAGCAGAGCCAATAACCATTTTTTCATTCCCGTAACCCTCCTTAGATTGATTGTGCGGAACAGTGATTATACAACCGTCCCGATATGTTATTATATCACAGACCTTTCTCCAATACAATTGAATATCACCGGACGTTGGGTTATGATATCCTCGTAAGACGAATTATCCGAAGGAATCAGTTATGCCAAGCACATATAAAAGACACGACATCAAAACCGAAATAAAATCCCGGCTCCGCCTTTTGCCCCTGATACTCATTCTGAGTGTTATCCCGTTGATATTCAGATTATACCAGTATGATACCGGCCTTGAGGAATACGGCTTTTTTACAAGAAACGGCATTGCCCACGATTTCGCCCTTCACGGCAAAATGGTCTCGTTCACAGCGGTATCC
>CAJOQS010000063.1 GCA_905236925.1 uncultured Lachnospiraceae bacterium
ACATCCAGAACTTGGATACGGAGGGCATACTTATATATGTTCCCTTCGAACCGATACCTACCGCGTATTTCCAGCCGACGATCAGCATGACAACACCGAGTGCGAGCACTGCGATATCCGCGATCAGGTCCAGAACGTTCAGGACTTTTTGGGAAATGTATTTGTCAAAAGAAGTCATACGGATATGGCTGCCCTTTCTGATCGCAAGAGCTGCGGAAAGCACCGCCATGTATGTCATTAAAGTAAGAACCACCTCTTCGGTCCAGGCCGGGTCCGGAATGAACGGAACGAAACGCCCGACGACCGCAAAGCAGGTGATCAGGATATCCCCGATAAGGAATATCTTGCAGATGAACAGGACTGCCTTATACACCGCATCATAGACCGGTTTGAGCCTGTCCAGAGAAGTCAGAAAACCCTTCATTTAAGCTATACCTCCATAAAGTTTGAAGGCGCACAGACACTGCATCCATGCGCCTTCAAAGGACAAACATCTATTATTTGAAGGACAGAATCTTCTGGTACAGATCTTCAAGGCCCTTTGTGTTTTCAGCTATAACATCCTTAACAGCATCCTGCCAGGGTGTAGGGTCGGTAACCTCGATGATATTGCATCCGTTAGCCTTGAGCTCGGCAAGAACCTCATCTTCCTTAGCCTGAGAATTCTTCTTGTTATTCTCCTGAGCGTACTTACCTGCTTCGATGAGAATGTTCTGCTGCTCCTTGGTGAGCCTGTCCCAAACAGGTGTTGAAACAACGATCTCGATGGCACCGAGTGTGTGGCCGTCAAGGATCATGTTGTTGGCAACCTCAGGGAACGAGTTTGACTTGTAGTTTGCGATAGGCTGCTCGGCACCGTCAACAACGCCCGATGAAAGAGCGGAGTACAGCTCGCCGAAAGCTACTACTGTGGGAGATGCGCCAAGTCCCTTAACAAGACCGTTCATAACGGGGTCGTTGGAAACACGGAGCTTCATGCCTGCGAGATCCTCGATACCGCTGATGGGCTCTCTTGTGAAGAAATGACGGAAGCCTTCCTCACCGTAGAACAGACCCTTAACACCAAGCTTCTTCTCGTAGGACTCGTTAAGGAATTCATTTGCAAGATCGCTCATAGCGAACTTCCAGAAATGATCTCTTGACTCAAATGTGTAGGGAAGTGAAAGAAGAACCGACTTCTCTGCGCCGTATGAGTTGAGCGCGAAAGCTGAGATTCTCGAAATATCGGCCGAGCCTGCTCCTGCGAGCATAGCGTCGAGCACGTCGTTTTCGGAACCGAGAACACCGCTGTACTGAACGTCGATTTTGATCTGTCCCTTTGAAAGCTCTTCAACCTTAGCCTTGAAATCGGCTGCTACCTGACCAACGATGGTATCCTGGGGATTAACCTCGGCGTATACCAGTGTGATGGGGCCTGCCTCCTCCTTCTTGCCGCACGCTGTAAGACATGAGAGTGCGAGCGCTGCAACCAGTGCGATTGCCAGAATACGTTTTTTCATACTAAAACCTCCTCCAAAATTTAAGTGTTTTAACACTTGTTACGAGATAATTATATTTTCGGACGGGTTCAAAAAAAATCGTAAATATTTACGATTCGTGGGAGGATTTTAAGATTTGTTCAGAAAAAGAGAATCCCGGGAAGAAAGCCTCTTCCCGGGATCATTTTGATCGTCAGTTACTGTCATTCGAAGACGGAGTTCCTATCGTGATCACTCCGCTCTCGAAGACCTCAATTGTCTTGTCGGCGTGGGTCGCAACTATCAGTACACGTACCTTCGTGCCATCCGCGGTTTTCTTCGGAGCCTTCAGCGTAAATTCGCCGTTCTTGTAGGTTACCTTAACCTTCGATGACTTTGAGCCTGCTGACTGAGTGAACTTCGTATTTTCTTTCGTTAATGTATATCCCGAACCTTCCTCAAGGTCAGTTGTGACATACACCTTGATCTTGTCCGTTGTAGCACCATCGGAGCTGCAGCAGACCAGAGTATAATCAAGTGTTGCCTCAACAGCTGCCTCTGCGGCAGAATCGAGCTGAATCACGTTCGAGAGTCCGGTAATGCTCTTTATCGCGTTTGCGATCTGAACCGAAACAGAAACCTTCTTGCCGGACTCATTGTTGATCGCGTTGACTGTTATCTTCTTTACCTTGCCGTCGGTGGGAACGCTGTTAAGGCCTATTGTCGCGCTCTGCTTTGTTCCGCTCGAAGGAGTGATAGCCAGAAGTCCGTCGGTGTCCTTAGGTGCTTCCCAGGTAAATGTCGCGTACTGGGAAAGCACTGTTCCGTCAGCGTTGACAAAGATGTTTCCTGTCTCACCCTTGTTCAGCACGATGGTCTTCACCGCTGCTGCTTTTTCTCCGGTGCTGTCCTTGGTCGCATAGAGCTTCTTCGGAGCCGTTCCGACCTTCACATCAAAGTATCCGGAAGCTTCTATCTTCTTGCCCTTAGAGTTATAAGCCGCAACCCATATACGGGCGGTTCCTGCCTTCTTGCCTGCAGAAACGCTTACAACGCCGTCCTTGGCCTTCACGCTTGCCTTGGCGATATCGGACTTCTTTGCCTTGCCGCCTGTTCCGAAGGCGTTTGCGACATCATCAACTTCTGTTTCGGTCACGCTTACGATATATTTGCAGCCATCGGGAAGACTAGCTATCAGAGTCGAAAGCTCTTTGGTCATCGTCTTGTGATATGTCTCTTCCCTCTTGTTGTCCTTGCCGTTAACCCAGATATCGGGCTGCGTTGCAGGCTCGG
>CAJOQS010000064.1 GCA_905236925.1 uncultured Lachnospiraceae bacterium
CATTGACAGACTCGGCTACAAGGTGAACGGCAAGGTGGTTGAGAAGCAGGGTGAGATTCCCTTCTACAAGAAGCAGACACGTGTTGTCCTGGAATCCTGCGGTCATATCAACGCAGGCTCACTGAGGGAATATCTGGCTATCGGCGGATATAAGGCTCTCGATAAATGTCTGTTTGAATACGAGCCCGACCGTATCATTGATGAGATCACACAGTCTAACCTTCGCGGACGCGGAGGCGGCGGATTCCCTACAGGTAAGAAGTGGGCTTCCTGCGCACGTCAGAAGGCAGATGTAAAATATATCGTCTGTAACGGTGATGAGGGCGATCCCGGAGCATTTATGGACCGTTCCATCATGGAGGGCGACCCTCACAGACTGCTCGAGGGTATGATGATCGCAGGTCTGGCTATCGGCTCGACCGAAGGCTATATCTATGTTCGTGCAGAGTATCCTCTCGCAGTTGAGCGTCTCCGCGCGGCGATCGCTCAGGCGGAAGAGTACGGACTTTTAGGCGATAAGATCCTCGGAACGAAGTTCTCTTTCAGAATACATATCAACCGCGGCGCGGGTGCCTTTGTCTGCGGTGAAGGCTCCGCTCTTACGGCTTCTATCGAAGGCAAGCGCGGTATGCCCAGAGTTAAGCCTCCCCGTACTGTTGAGCATGGTCTGTTCGATAAACCTACAAACCTTAACAATGTTGAGACCTATGCAAACGTTCCCATGATCATCAACAAGGGCGCGCAGTGGTATCGTGCCATCGGTCCCGAGAACAGTCCCGGAACCAAGGCATTTGCCCTTACCGGCAAGATCAATAACAGTGGTCTTATCGAGGTTCCTATGGGAACCACTCTCCGTGAGGTTATCTTCGATATCGGCGGAGGCATGCGTGATGGCAAGAAGTTCAAGGCCGTTCAGATAGGTGGTCCTTCGGGCGGATGTCTGACCGAGAAGGATCTGGATATCCCGCTTGATTTCGATTCACTCCAGAAGGTCGGCGCAATGATCGGTTCCGGCGGACTCGTTGTTATGGACGAGGATACCTGTATGGTCGAGGTTGCACGTTTCTTCATGAACTTTACACAGAACGAATCCTGCGGTAAGTGCGTTCCCTGCCGCGAAGGCACAAAGCGTATGCTTGAGATCCTCACCCGCATTACCGAGGGCAACGGCCGCGACGGCGATATCGAGCTTCTTGAGGAGCTTGCGGATACCATTTCCCATACCGCTCTTTGCGGACTGGGTAAAACAGCCGCATCACCCGTTGTTTCGACCATTAAGAACTTCAGGTCCGAGTACGAGGCTCATATCTACGATAAGAGATGCCCTTCGGGAACCTGTCAGAAGTTGAAGCGCTTCGTGATAGATCCCGAGAAGTGCAAGGGCTGTTCGAAGTGTGCGAGAAACTGCCCTGTAGGAGCTATTTCCGGACAGATCAAGAGTCCGTTTGTTATCGATCAGAATAAATGTATCAAATGCGGCGCATGTATCAGCAATTGTGCATTCGGCGCAGTGAAAGAGGACAGCTCGGCTACGATTGGGAAAACAGCAAGGAAACAGATGCGCTCTTCGAACGCATCTAATGAGGAGGTGTGACAGAGTATGCAGCTCACCAATATGATGGAAGTTGACGGTATACCCGTTAAAATAGAAGGAGAGCGTAACCTCCTTGAAGTAATCAGCAAAACAGGCATTAAGCTGCCCGTATTCTGTTATCATTCCGACCTGTCCATCTACGGCGCATGCCGTATGTGCATGGTAGAGGACGAGCGAGGCAGGATGATGGCAGCATGCTCGACCATTCCCAAAGAAGGAATGATAATCAAGACCAATACAGGACGTCTTCGCAAATATCGCAAGAACATCCTTGAACTGCTTCTCGCCAGCCACTGCAGAGACTGCACGACCTGCGAGAACAGCGGAAAGTGCAGCCTTCAGGAGCTTGCCGCTCAGTTCGGAATTACAAATGTACGTTTCCGGAATGACAAGACCGAGCCCGATATTGATGCATCCTCACCGAGTATTATCAGGGATTCGAGCAAGTGTATCCTGTGCGGCGACTGTGTTCGTGAATGCAACGAGATCCAGCGCATCGGCGCGATCGATTTTGCATTCAGAGGCTCAGAGGCCAAGATAAGCACAGCATTTAACCAGCCCATTTTCGATTCACTCTGCGTACACTGCGGTCAGTGCGCAGCCGCATGTCCTACTGGAGCTATCATCGTCCGTGATGATACAGACAAGGTATGGAAGAAGATCAACGATCCGAACGTATTCGTTACCTGTGAGATCGCTCCCGCAGTTCGTGTCGGCATCGGCGCCGAGCTTGGACTTTCGAATGATGAGAACGCTATGGGCCGTATAGTCGCAGCTCTTCACCGCATGGGCTTCGATGAGGTATATGATACCGCGACAGGTGCCGACCTTACCGTTATCGAAGAGGCAAACGAGTTCGTCGAAAGGCTTGAGAATGGCGGAACCTTCCCTATGTTCACATCCTGCTGTCCCGCGTGGATCCAGTATGTGGAGAAGAAGTATCCCGAGATTCTGCCCAATATTTCGACCTGCCGCTCACCTATGAGCATGTTTGCTGCTGTTATCAAGGATTATTACAAGGACAAGCTGCCCGAGGGCAAGACATCACATTATCATGTTGCATTAATGCCCTGCACGGCTAAGAAGTTCGAGGCTAAGCGCCCCGAGTTTAAGGATGAGAACGGTCCTGTTACCGATGATGTTATCACCACACAGGAGCTTATCCGCATGATCAAGCGCTCCGGCATCATGTTCGATGAGCTTGAGCCCGAATCGGTTGATCTTCCTTTCGGAACCATGTCCGGAGCCGGAATTATCTTCGGTGTTACGGGTGGTGTTACCGAGGCCGTGCTGCGTAAGGTTGCCAATGACAATTCCCGTACGACCTTAAAGCAGATTGAGTATGTCGGCGTGAGAGGCATGGAGAATGTCAAGGAGGCTGTAATCAAGTTCGGTGACAGAGATCTTAAGATAGCCGTAGTCAGCGGACTTTCGAACGCGCGCAAGATTGTCAGAGGTGTGCTCAAGGGTGAGATCTATTACGATCTTGTAGAGGTTATGGCCTGCCGCGGCGGCTGCATAAGCGGTGCAGGACAGCCTTATATCTCCCACAGACACCGTGTTGAGCGCGGCGAGGGCCTGTATCGTACCGATAAGACCAGCACCATCAAGCGTTCACAGGATAATCCTCTGATCAGTCAACTGTACTCCGGTCTGCTCGAAGGCAGGACACATGAGCTTCTGCATGTTGATTATCTTAAGGATAAGAAGCCTGCGAAGAAGACTGCCTCGAAGGCTTCCGGTGCAAAGAAGACATCGAAACACTAAATATTTTTAAAGAAAGCCAAAAGAGCCCGTTGTTTTTGCTCTTTTGGCTTTTTGGATTTATCGAAGCAGTTCCTTCATGATGATGGGGTAAAGTTTCTCGCTTGAATTGTACCAGCGGGAGCATATCTTTTCTGCGTCGGCGGAGGTGGGGACCGAGATATTGAGCTCGATGATCTTCTGCCCGGCTTCCTCCATGTACATGTTCACGATGTAATTGTTTATGTCGGCCTGATAGTAGTTTGACATGACGGAAAGGTCATCCTTCATCTGCATACCGTTGTCGACAATGTATTTTTCGATCTCCGCGCGCATAGAAGGCGCGATCTCCCTTTCAAGAAGCCTGATCGTAGCCTCCCCGCTTTCGGAGATACGGTAAACGGTTTTATTTCTTAAAGTCTCCTTGATGACATAACCGTCGTCGATCAGCTCGCCCATTATCTGCTGCAGATTAAAGTAATCCGTGAAATCGTTCTGCAGAAGAAAATTGCTGAGACTGTTGCTGCTGATAGGGTAGTCGACCTTGCTCAGCAGGTATAATATCGTAAGCTTATAAAGCATGCTCGTTTCGCGTAACATATGAATCTCCGTTCTCTTATGATCAGTTCTTTCCTATATTACCATACTTTATTTGGAAAATGTATTCTTTTCTCCACACAGAAGCTTTACTCAAAAAACACTTGCAATATTGAAACCCTCGGTATAGAATATTGAAAATCAGTACTTTGCTGATTTACATCAATAAAGTGAAAGAAAGGAATGACCATCGTGAAGATCAGTTTTTCAACACTCGCGTGTCCCGACTTCTCATGGACCGATATCTATTCAATGGCAAAAGACCTTGGCTTTGACGGTATCGAGATTCGTGGTATCGGCGACGAGATTTCGGCCGTAAAAGCACAGCCCTTCAGTGCGGAGAAGCTACCCGCAACCATTAAGAAGCTGAGCGACCTACGACTAGAAATCCCCTGCCTGGATACGGGATGCTGCCTGAAGGAAGCTGATAAGCATGATGCCGTCATAGAAGAGATAAAGGCCCACATCGAACTCGCGGCACAGCTTAAGACTCCGTACATCCGTCTTCTTGCCGACAAGGCTCCCGAGCCGGTGAACGACGTTGACGACGAATATGTTGTAAGCGTGCTCAGGGAACTCGCAAGGGAAGCGGAGCCCTACGACGAAGTTACACTTCTTGTGGAGAGCAACGGAGTTTATTCCGATACGATGCGCCTCAAACGCCTCCTTGATAAGGTAGGAAGTCCCAAGGTGGCAGCACTCTGGGATATCCATCATCCCTACAGATATATGGGTGAATCGCCCGATGAGACCATACGCAACATCGGAAGCTATATCCGTCATGTCCATGTGAAGGACAGCATCATGGTGGACGGCAAGCCTGCCTACAAGCTGATGGGCGAAGGCGATATGCCTCTTCGCAATGTGTTTACCGCCCTTCAGGAGATCAATTACAGCGGATATATCTCGCTGGAGTGGGTTAAGCGCTGGGCGACCAATCTTCAGAGCGCGGGAATCGTATTCCCTCACTTCGCTCACTATATGGCCCAGTACCGCGAGGTTCCGCAGGATTACCTCCAGGACAACAAGACGCATACCGGCAAATATGTATGGCCCAAGGAAACTCTGATCGATGAGACCTTCCCCGACGTGCTTGACCGCATGTGCAAGGAATTCCCCGAACAGTACGCATTCCGCTATACAGAGCTTGATTATACAAGAACATACATAGAATTCAGAAACGATGTGGATACCTTTGCCCGCAGCCTTATAGCAATGGGCGTTAAGAGAGGCGACCACGTTGCGATCTGGGCGACGAATGTGCCCCAGTGGTATATCACCTTCTGGGCGACTACGAAGATCGGCGCGGTACTTGTTACGGTAAACACCGCATACAGAGTACACGAGATCGAGTATCTGCTCCGTCAGTCCGATACACATACGCTCGTAATGATCGAGAACTACAAGGATATCGATTATCTCCAGATCATAAACGAGCTCTGTCCCGAGCTTCAGAACAGCGAGCCCGGTGAGCTCCATGCCGAGAGACTTCCCGTGCTGCGCAATGTCGTTGTGGCTGGCGCAAAGCAGCCCGGCTGCTACACATGGGATGAAGCGCTGGCTCTTTCGGAGACCGTATCACAGAAGGAAGTCGAGTTCCGCCGCCGCTTCATTGATAAGCATGACGTTGCGAACATGCAGTACACCTCGGGTACCACAGGCTTCCCGAAGGGCGTAATGCTCACTCACTATAATGTTGTAAATAACGGAAAAGCGATCGGCGACTGCATGGATCTTTCCACTGCGGACCGCATGATGATCCAGGTTCCGATGTTCCATTGCTTCGGAATGGTTCTTGCGATGACCGCGTCGATGACGCACGGCACCACGATGTCGCCGATCACGGCGTTCTCTCCGAGAAAGGGCCTTGACTGCATCAACCGCG
>CAJOQS010000065.1 GCA_905236925.1 uncultured Lachnospiraceae bacterium
ACTTCTGATGCTGCGCTTCAAGCCGCAGACGATCCTTGCAAAGCTCAGAGGAACAGGCGGAGGAGCCGGGACCACTGACAATACCGAAACGGAAAGACAGGATGATACGGTCCGGAGCCTCGGAGTGCTGACAGTTGTTCTGGCTTTTATCTCAACCTTCCTGAATGCCGTATCGGGCATACTTGACAAGTATCTTATGAGTACAGGCGATATCACGGACGGTCAGCTTCAGTTCTGGTATCTCCTGTTCATGGTGGTATATTACGGTCTGTACGTGATCGCAACAAAAACGAAGATAACGGCAGGCGTTTGGAAGAATCCGTATGTGTGGCTCATAGCGGTCCTTTTCATGATAGCGGACAGGTGCCTGTTCATAGCAAACGGCATGGAGGGGTCACGTGTAACGGTAATGACGCTTCTTAAACAGATCTGCTGTGTCGTTACAATAATAGGCGGAAAGATAGTTTTTAAAGAGAAAAACACAGGATACAGGCTGATCTGTGCGGCGGTAGTCATTCTGGGAATCGTGCTTGCTGCGGTGAAGTGAGAATGACCTGATCAGATGGGGGAGTAAGCGGTTCGTACGAGTAGGAAAGATGATGAAAAGACTGTTTTGGCAAAATGAGTCATGAAAACAGGAGGTAGCGGGGTATGGAACATGAAGTAACGGCTAAACAGCAGCTTCTTGACAAAAGGGGAATCATAACGGAGCCCGGCTGGGCGCGAACCCCTGTGTGGGCCTATAACCGGGAAAACATCAAGGCGCCCTGGTTCAGGAAAAAGGAATGGGACTATTATCTGTTCAATACAAATACCTTTGCGGTGGCATTTACCATATCGGACCTTGGGTACATCGGTCTGCTGAGTGTTTCATATATCGACCTTGTGAATGCGGTCGAACATACCGAATCGGAACTTGTCGTATTTCCTCGCGGAAAGAAATTCGGACTCGGCGCGGGAGTGGAACAGGCCGGTGCCTCATGCAGTACAAAGCGTCTGAATATGACCTTTGAAAAAACCGCGGACGGACGCCGGATAAAGTGCGATTTCAGAAATTTCAACCCCGAGACCGGAGCGGGACTGAAGGCGGAGCTGAACATCAAGGAGCCTGATATGGAGGCGGTTTACATCGCAACTCCGTGGAAGGAAAAGCCCACCGCGTTTTACTATAACTGCAAGATGAACTGCCTTACGGCAGAGGGAACTGTCGAATACGGAGAGATAAAGCAGACCGTAACTCATGAAAACAGTGCCGGCGTGCTGGACTGGGGAAGAGGCGTCTGGACCTACGACAATACCTGGTTCTGGGGAACCGGGAGCGGCAGGATAGGAAAAGAACTGTTCGGATTTAATCTCGGATACGGCTTCTCTGACAGGTCAAGTGCTTCGGAGAACGGAATATACTACAAAGGTAGAATACATAAGCTTGAAGATGTTTCTTTCGACATTCCGACGGATGCTTCCGGAAAAAGGGAGTTCCTTAAGGAGTGGAAGGTGAACTCCGCCAACGGAAGACTGCAGTCGGTATTCAGGCCGATACTTGACAGAAGCGCATGCATGGATTTCAAGCTTATCTTAAGCGACCAGCATCAGGTTTTCGGACGCCTGTCGGGATGTTTTACCACAGACGACGGGGAGCAGGTTGAGTTCAGGGATTTTATCTGTGCGCTTGAAGTGGTCAGAAACAAATACTGATAAAAGGAGACTTGCAATGATCAAAGAGATCAGGATCACTACGCTTGAACAGCTGATGCCCCTTTTTTCGGAGCAGGAATACAGACCGGATCTGGACAGGAACCGGAGTCCTTTCCTTTACCGGGGCCTTCCGGACGTAACCTTCAAGATGTTCACGAGTCTCAGCAGGAACTGCAAGGGTCTTCAGAAGGACCTGGAGCCTGCGATACTAGCCAATTTCGCAAAATATGCGGTCAATGACGAACCGGATATAGCAGGGTCGGTCTGGAGGCAGATGATCCTTGGACAGCATTACGGGCTTCCCACCAGGCTTCTGGACTGGTCGCATTCGGTCCTTGCGGCGCTTCATTTCGCCATGACGGAAGATAATCTCGAGGAGATGGATAAGCACGACTGTGCGGTATGGCGGATAGATATGAACGAGATGTATTCGCTGCTTCCTGATAAATACCGCTACATCGTTTACAAGAATCAGACTACGATATTCTCGGTGGGGATGCTTGACGAGGCGGCAGGCAGCTTAGAACAGTACGACCTTGACATGGGCAGCAGCGCGATGATAATCATCGAGCCGCCGTCTATGAATGAAAGGATTGTAAACCAGTATTCGTTTTTCTCACTGGTTCCCATGGAGATGACGGATATTGAGGGCTTCCTTGACGAAAGAACGGAGAACACCGTCAAATATGTTATAGATAAGAACCTCCGCTGGAGGATCAGGGATATGCTGGATCAGCTGAATATCAGCGAAAGGATAGTATATCCCGGGCTGGGCGGTCTGTCTAAATGGATAGCGCGTCACTACTATGTGAAATAATTTTATTCGCAGCCAAATCAGTGTGGACACAAAATGTAAGCTCGCTTACATTTTTGTATATACACTGATTTGAGTGCGGAAGCTGGACAAAACTCATGAGCAATCGTTAAGCTGCGAAGCAGCGAGTCCGATGTAATCGGACAGATTGCGAATGTGTTGTCCGGCTGCGAATAGTATAGTAGTCAGCCAATAAACTGGAAGGCGCAGAACCCGACGTAGATGCACAGCAGTACAATGCCCTGCCAGCGGTATATCTTGCCCTTGATAAGTGCGGGAAGGCACATCAGGAGCATTACGGCAAGCATGAGCGGGATCTCGATGATGAGGGACGAATTATAGCCCATGAACAGCTTCTCGCAGGGAACCGCAAAAGGAGAAATTGTCGTCGCCGCACCGGAAACAAGAACAAGGTTGAACAGGTTCGCTCCGATTACATTACCCAGAGACAGGTCGCTGTGTCCCTTGATAAGCGCGGTGACTGCGGTGACCAGCTCGGGAAGGGATGTTCCGAGAGCCACGAAGGTCAGCGCGATAACGGTATGCGGAACACCCAGCGCCTCGGCGATCAGTGTGCCGTTGTCAACGAGAAGCTTTGCGCCGACAGCGATAACGGCAGCACCCAGAATGATGAAAAGTATATCCTTGAGAAGGGATCCTTCGGGGGCAGATGCATCTTCTTCAGTGCTGTCAGAGCTGTTTGAAGCGGATTTTGCCTGCTTAACCGATAAAATAATATATGCAGCGAATATAGCAAGGAGTATCGCACCGGTCAGTCTGCTGAAATATCCGGTAATATACGCTGTCGCGCAGTAGAACGCAGCGGAGCAGAAGAAAAAGATGATCGGAAAGCGAAGGCTCTTTTTTTCTACGGGAGCGGGGCGGAAGGTCATGGTGATGGCCGCTATGAGCGATGTGTTGCAGATGATGGAACCGATCGCGTTGCCGTAGGCTATGGCAGAACCGCCGTCACCGCCTGTTATGGCACCGGTGGCGGAAACCATGACCTCGGGTATCGTGGTTCCGATCGAAACTACGGTTGCTCCGATAAGGATCTCGGGCATATGAAAGCGGTGGGCTATGCCGGTAGAGCCGTCCACGAACCAGTCGCCTCCCTTGACGAGGCATACAAAACCTACCGCAAACAGTACGATTTCAAGTATCAGTGAATTATTCATTTATATTTTCTCCTCCCTCACCGCGCAGGCGTATCATACTATATATACAGCATTGCCGCGATAATCGCAAGCATAATAAAGGCGGGCAAAAAAATCTTGAAACCGAAAGAGTAAGACTATATCATAATGACAAGAAAAAGACGGAAGGAGATAATGATATGCTGCCTGAGGATCCCGCAATCCTGCTGAGCTTCATTAATATGAAACTGAGAGACCGCTATCCCGACCTCGACTCGCTGTGTGAGGACCTTGACGAGGACAGGGACGCAATCGTAAGCAAGCTTGAAGCGCAGGGATATCATTACGATCCCGAGACCAACCGCTTCAGATAAAGGAGGAAACCCGGAATGGGAACTTTTGCCACGACAGAGGAAGCACAGGAGTATTTTAAAAACGATCTTTTTGCTTCAAATGCCGGAATGAAACTCGATGAGCTTACGGAAAATACCTCCGTATGCAGTGTGGATATAACGGATGCCCTGAAGAATGCCAACGGCGGCGTTATGGGCGGCGCGATATTCACTCTGGCGGATCTTGCTCTTGCAGCTGTTGCCAATCAGATACACCGCCCCTCCGTTGCGTCGCAGGTGAGCATAAATTATCTGTCTGCGCCGAAGGGCAGCAGGCTTATAGCAAAGGCTAAGACGGTCAAGACCGGAAGGACAACGACGGTCATACAGGTTGATGTTTCGGACGATACCGGCAGGGACATCGCCCTGTTCATCGGGACGGCCTTCAAGCTGTAAAGAGCTTTAAACCCGAAAGATATTCAGAACCACAAAGTGAGGAAGAAACGTGTATCGGTCAGAGAACTTTCGAATCGTCGACAGAGAGACCTTCGAGATGAGGATGCCCGAAGGCAGGCCGATGAAGATACTTCAGATGACGGACCTCCATCTGGGATTCGGTCTTATCAGAAAACAGAGTGACCGGAAGGCCATGGAGGCTATTACTACAATCGTAGAAAGAACAAAGCCTGATCTTATAGTATTTACAGGCGATACAATTTATCCGTTCCTGTTGAGAACAGGCACCATGAACAATAAGAAGCAGGCGGAGAAGTTTCTGGAATTCATGGATATGTTCAGGGTACCCTATACCCTTGTAATGGGAAATCATGATACCGAGATCGGCTCGAGGCTGAACAGGACCGAGCTTGGAAAGGTGTTCAGAAAAGGAGAATACTCTATCTTTGCCCACGGACCTAAGAACGTATTCGGTGTCGGTAACTTCTTCATTCATCTGGTCAGGGCGGAGGACTGGAACAAGCCGCAGTCGAATGGCTACTGCAGAACGCCGATGGTCCTTACGCTGCTTGACTCGAACATGTACGGAGAGGGCTGGTTCTTCACGGGCTTTGACAGGATACACGAGGATCAGACCAAATGGTGCATGGACAGGCTCGACTGGCTGAAGGAGTATAATCCCGACATGAAGGCCATGGCATTTTTCCACATTCCGCTGAAGGAATACAGGACCGCATATGAGAAGATGAAGCTCGGAGACAGCTCGGTCAGATACCATTTCGGAAGTATCGCGGAAAAAGAGGAAAAGTTCGGGATAAGCCGGTATAAGGATACCTTTTTTGAGCGGGCACACAGAAACGGGACCATAGTGGGAATGTTCTGCGGGCATGACCATCTGAACACCCTGTCACTGACCTACAGGGGGATCCGTCTGACCTACGGCATGTCTATCGATTACGGCGGATACAGCGGTATAAAAAAGAAGCAGAGGCAAAGAGGCGGAACCCTGATCACCGTTGATACGAACGGGAAATGGGATGTCAAACCCGAGCCGCTGACATTCGTCGTATCTCCCAAGATCATGGGACTGAAGGACTTCGCCGCAAGGGTTCAGGAGGAAATAGCGATTCAGTCGAGAAACGCGAGCAAGAGGCTTGCGGAGCTTGAAGAGGAACGCGAAGAGCGTAAGCGCCTGCAGAGGGAAGAAGCGGAGAAGCGCAGGGAACGGCGGGCCGAGCACCGCATGCAGATGCGAAAGGACAGGAAGAAATGAGCTACGATTTCAAGAATAAGGTCGTGTATCAGATTTGGCCGAGATCCTTTAAGGATTCAAACGGTGACGGGATAGGTGACCTGGGCGGAGTGATCGAAAAGCTGCCCTATATCAAGAGCCTTGGCGTTGACGCCATATGGCTGTCCCCGATCTATCCGTCGCATAATCACGATTACGGCTATGATATCGACGATTACTGTGCGGTGAATCCCGAGTTCGGGACGATGGAGGATTTTGACCGGCTGGTGGCGGAAGCGAAGAAGCTGGATATCGGTATCGTAATGGATCTGGTCGTCAACCACACCTCCAGCCATCACAAGTGGTTCCGTGAAGCCGTGGAGGACCCGTCAAGCAGGTACAGGGACTATTATTTCTTCAGAAAAGGCAGACCTGCGGATAAGTATCCCGACCATAAGCTGCCGGTCACTACCGGAACCATCCCGCCGAACAACTGGCTTTCTGCATTCGGTGGCAGCGCATGGCAGAAGGATGCGAAAAGCGGAGAGTACTATCTGACCTTATTCACTCCCGACCAGTGCGATCTGAACTGGACCAATCCCGAGGTCCGCGAGGAGGTCTGGAAGATAATGCGCTTCTGGCTCGATCGCGGGATAGTCGGCTTCAGACTGGATGTCATCAATGCGATCGCCAAGAGGGAAGGACTTCCCGACAGCGGCAACCCGAAAAAGCTGAACTTTCCGTTTGAGCATATCGTGAGTCTCCCGAAAACCCATGAATATCTTAAGGAAATGCATGAGAAGGTCCTTTCCCATTATGAATGCTTCACTGTCGGGGAAGGAATGGTCACACCTCTGGATGCGGTGCTCAAATATACCGGTCCGGGAACGAATGAGCTTGATATGATGTTCCAGTTCGATCTGGCTTTGATAGGCTGCGGTCCGCTTGGAAAGTTCGATTTCAGAAAGCTCTATCACTGGACGATCCGGGAATACAAGGAAATATTCGATCGCTGGGAGAACGGAGTGCAGCAGGGCGGAGGCTGGCTCGGCAACTATATCTCCAATCACGATCAGCCCAGACCCGTATCGCGCTTCGGCAACGACGGAAAGTACCGGAGGGAATCGGCAAAGGCTCTTGCGATGATCAACATGACCATGTACGGGACACCGTTTATCTATCAGGGCGAGGAGATAGGCATGACAAACTGCCCCCTGGAGCCCGATGAGTGGAAGGATTTTGAGGCGATCAACGATTATGAGGTCCTTCAGAGCATGATGCATCTTCCTTCTCCGGTCGCGAAGAAGGTGATACAAAAAATGACCAGGGATCACGCGCGTACGCCGGTACAGTGGACTTCCGGAAAGAACGCGGGCTTCACGGACGGAGAACGGGCCTGGATGAAGATCAATCCGAATTACAGAAGGATCAATGTCGAGGATGAGCTGAAGAATCCGGAATCGGTCATAGACTTTTATAAGCAGCTTATCCGGCTGAGACATCTGAACGGGGAGCTCTGCTGCGGTTCCTACCGCATGATAGCGAAGGAAAACAGGCAGGTCATCGCTTATCTTCGCGAGAAGGAAGGCAGAAGGCTGCTGATAGCCGTAAACATGTCAGGTCTTCCCGCAAGGATCGATCTGAAGGATATTGAATACCGCAGGGGACATATAATACTGGGAACGCACGGCAGCGCAAAGTATTCGAGGATCCTTGATCTTAAGCCCTATGAAGGACGCATATACAGGGTGGAAAAGACAGGGGCGGAAGATGCTTGACAAGCGATATTTCAGTGAATAACATGATGGTGCGGTAAGAACGCAAATAGTATAGGAGGATGAGAGTATGAGTATTTTGGTTACCGGAGGCGCAGGATATATAGGAAGTCATACCGTGGTCGAGTTGATAGGCGCGGGATATTCTACAGTTGTAGTTGACAACCTCTGCAATTCAAGTCCCGAGTGTCTTAAAAGAGTTGAAGAGCTGACCGGACAGAAGATCAAGTTTTACGAGGCAGACATTCGCGACAGAAAAGCAATGGACAGGATCTTCGAGGAGAACAGCATCGACAGCGTGATCCACTTTGCCGGTCTGAAGGCGGTTGGGGAATCGACTCAGAAGCCCATTGAATATTATGATAACAATATCGGAGGAACGCTGACTCTGGTTGAATCGATGAGAGCCCACGGCGTGAAGAACATCGTCTTCTCGTCTTCTGCCACCGTATACGGAAGTCCCGCTTTTGTTCCGATCACCGAGGAATGCCCCAAGGGAGTATGCACAAATCCCTACGGCTGGACAAAATCAATGCTCGAGCAGATCCTTACGGATGTACAGAAGGCGGACAACGAATGGAATGTTATCCTGCTCCGCTATTTCAATCCCATAGGCGCGCATAAGAGCGGCAGGATCGGCGAGAATCCCAACGGTATCCCGAACAACCTCATGCCCTATATCACGCAGGTGGCTGTAGGCAAGCTTGAGCATCTCAATGTGTTCGGAAATGATTATAAGACGCATGACGGAACCGGCGTGCGTGATTACATCCATGTTGTGGATCTTGCGATCGGTCACGTGAAGGCTATAGAGAAGCTGAAGGAGAATCCCGGAACGAAGGTTTATAACCTTGGAACAGGTAACGGCTATTCCGTTCTTGACATTGTCAGCGCTTTTGAGAAAGCAAACGGAGTCAAGATCCCCTATGTTATCGGACCGAGACGTCCCGGTGATATAGACGAATGCTATGCGGATGCGTCAAAGGCAAAAAAAGAGCTTGGCTGGACGGCACAGTACGGTATCGAGGATATGTGCAGGGATTCCTGGAAATGGCAGTCGCAGAACCCCAACGGCTTTGAGAAGTAAAGGGCTCA
>CAJOQS010000066.1 GCA_905236925.1 uncultured Lachnospiraceae bacterium
GAATATCCAATACTTCGGACGGGGATTTCAGGGGAGTCATACATCTGAAGCTCATGATAAATGCCGGGGAACCGAAGTTTTTCATGCCGGGCTTCATGTATAATACCAACACCGCAGAAAAGCCCTCCTCCGGCAGAAAGGCCTTTCCGCGAATAAAAAGAAATCCCGCAGGCAAGCCCGAGTCTGAGTTTTTTATGACCAGGAGTGACAGACTTGCGGAACCCGTGAGCCTCGTTTATGATAAGGGACATGTGCAGGGGATCGCCGCGCCGCCGTATTGGGTAAAAGATGGTGAAAGGCCCGTGCCCGTATCGTTTGAGGAAGGCGTGAGGAAGCCCCAAGGTGCATCGTTTCTCCAGTTCGGCGGCTTCAGCTGCAGCATTAATGATGACGGCAGAGTCAGCGCAGGCTATACTCTCGGCTATGAGGATGCACCCTGGCTTTTTGTTCAGACCGCAAAGGTACTTGAAAGAGAAGCGGTCGATGAAAGTAATTCTTTCTGCATCAGGGCGGGCGGGACAATAGAGTTTCCCCTCATCATATACGATTACAGCGGAGAGGATGAACGCGCGATCTACAGGGCCATTACGGACGTTTACGACCATTATCATGAGTGCTCCAGAAGCATACCGGGCATGGATGAGGTTAAGACCCTGTCACTTCTCAGTGGTGCAATCAGGGATAATGCCTGGCTTGAAGAAGATAAGATGTATTCGGGCTTTGTGTATGACCGTGAAAACGGGCCGCACTTTAATAAGATCGGCTCGCTTTCATGGACCAACGGACTTTCGGTTGCGGTTCCGATGCTTTTTGCTGCAAACCGGCTGAAGGATGATGCGGCGCGGAGCCAAAGCCTCTCATTTATTGATAATGTCGTCCGGAACAGCTATAATAAGGACTCCGGCCTCTTATATGATGCCGTGGAAGACGGCAGGTGGTCTGTTTACGGCTGGTGGTATAACGGAATGCACAGCGGCGGCCACAGTTCGTATTTAAACGGCCAGGCCGTATACTATATTCTTAAGGCATACCTTTCGGAGAAGAAGGAACGCAATCTGAGGCATGATAACTGGATCTCCTTTGCGGCTCCGGTGATACGCAGGATGAACTCGGAACTGAATTCGGACAATGAATATCCGTTTTCCTTTTCAGAGAGTACAGGTGCGGGGCTTGAATATGATTCAATGGGCGGGGCATGGTGCCTTGCGGCGACCGCTTTGTATGAACTTATCATGCAGGACAGGGAATACCTCGACATCCTGAAAAAGAGTGAGCAGCATTATTATGATGCCTTTGTGGCGAAATGCGAGTGCTACGGAGGCTCGCTCGATACGGACAAGGCAGTGGATGACGAAGGCATACTGGCTTATATCCGCGCGGTCCGGATCCTTCATGAGATCACGGCTGAGGAGCATTATCTGGATCATATGAAGGATGCTCTTGATTATGAGTTCAGTTTCAAGCTTCCCTACAATACGCCTGTTTCGGTATCGCCGCTCAGCAGGATAGGATGGTCTTCGTGCGGAGGCAGCATCACATCGGTTGCCAATCCCCACATTCATCCCATGTCGAGCACTGTCATACCCGAGATGAGGTATTACGTTGACGCCAGGGATGACAGATATGTCCGTTCAAGGCTTGAAGACACCGTGAAATGGAGCCTCCAGACCTTCAATACATATGAGCGGGAATATGATTACGGAGGACCCGGCTGGATGTCAGAGCGATTCTGTTTTTGCAGAGGCCTGCTGACCGAGAAGTATCCTGACGGTACGCCTGCCAGCACCTGGTTCGCATTGATGCCATGGGCATCGTCCAGTCTCATCGAGGGGTTGACGTTTTAAGGGCGGCCGGGGACTGCACGTCCCGCGACGGATCCGGGCGCAATGCTGCCGGGGGGCGCTTATGTCAAAGGTACAGCAGAAGGTACTTTCTATATTTCTTACATTTGCGAAGATCGGATTATTCACGTTCGGCGGCGGATATGCGATGATCTCGATCATTGAGAACATCTGCGTCGAGAAGAAGAAATGGATCACGCACGATGAGATGATGAACATCACAGTGATCGCGGAATCCACTCCGGGACCGATAGCGATCAACTGCGCCACATATGTCGGCTACAAGCAGAAGGGCATATGGGGGGGCTATAGCGGCCACGTTCGGCGTGGTGCTGCCGTCGTTTATCATCATCTACCTGATCTCGATCTTTCTTGACTCCTTTATCAAGATCACATGGATCGCGAACGCGTTCAAGGGTATCAGAATGGCGGTGGGAATACTCATTCTCGATGCCGCAGTCAATATGTTCAGAAAGATGAAAAAGCAGGTGATCCCCTGCGTGATCATGGGATGCTCCTTTACCGCGATGCTCCTGATCAGCATCTTCGCGTGGAGCTTTTCATCCGTATTCCTGATGCTTATCGCGGGGGTAGTCAGTCTGGTGATCTTCGTGATCCACGGTGCACCATCCGAGAAAGGTGGTGAAAGGAAATGATCTATCTTGAATTACTGATCGGATTCCTGACTGTCGGATTATTCTCGTTTGGCGGCGCTTATGCAGCTATTCCGCTGATCAGGGATGTGGTCCTCTCGTACGGATGGCTGGACGACGAGGCTCTTGCGAATATGATCGCCGTCAGCGAGAGCACGCCGGGACCGATCATGGTCAATCTGGCAACATACGTCGGATGCAGTAAGGCAGGCATTCCCGGAGGTATCATAGCGACAGCAGCCGTTGTGCTCCCGGCTTTTCTCATTATCCTGCTGATAATGGTGCTGCTTAAGAACGCGCTCGGGAACAGATATGTGAAGGCCGTTATAGGAGGGCTGAAGCCTTGCATTATCGGCATCATAGGGGCGACAGGCTTCTTTATGATACTGAGCAGCTGCATCACGCCCCTGACGCAGGAGAGCGCGGATTTCCGGCCTGTCCTTATAACGGTGATACTTGCGCTGTTTTACTATGGTTCAAGAAAGTTTTTGAAAAATAAAGTGTCCCCTATTATGCTTATTGTGACCTCCGCGGTTCTTGGAGTCGCGGTATACGGTATATAAAAGGGATAAAAAAGGTGGGAGAAAAAAAGAAATGTTAGAGTTTAGAAAACAGGAGGCCTTATGATCATTTACTTTTCCGGAACCGGTAATTCTCTGTATGCGGCTAAAAAGCTGTTAAATGAAGGAGAGAAGCTGGTATCCCTCGCGGAGCTGATAAAGCAGAACGCGTATGTTGTTGACCTGGCGGAGGGTGAACGGCTAGGTCTGGTCTTCCCGGTATACTTTTATACAGTTCCCACGATAGTCAGGGAATTTCTGGAAAAGTCTGAGATTAAGAACGCCGGTTACGTATTCAGCGTGATCACGTGCGGCGGCGGAACCGCGCAGGCTTCGGCGGTCCTGAAGAAGCTTCTCGCGGCGAAGGGCATTGTGCTTTCATATTTCAGGGAGCTTTTGATGCCCGATAATTCCATGCTGTTCTATCAGATACCTGCAGTGGATAAGGCTCAGGCGAGGCTTACCAACGCAGATAATATACTTGAGAGCATCAGGCAGGACCTTGCCGATGGGAAAACGACCGCGATCGGCAGCAACACAGTGATCTCGTCACTGATCGGAGCGGGATACAGGCTCTCATCCGGAACAAAGAAGTTTTACGCGGAGGATACCTGCATAGGCTGCGGTCTGTGCGAGCGCAACTGTCCCCTGCAGGTTATCAGAATGAAGGATAACAGGCCTGTCTGGACAGAAGAGAAATGCTGTAAATGCAGCGCCTGCATAAACAGATGTCCGGTAAAGGCGATCCAGTACGGAAAGGCGACCAGAAAGAGGAATCGCTATGTGAATCCGCTGGTTTGAAGGAGAATCCCCGCAGAGAAGGCATTCGTGCTGAATTGGTAAGAAAAACAGGGATCCTTACAAAAATGTAAGATAAAGATACTGAATTGTAAGGCAAATCGATTTTGTTTTAAACTTGACCTCCGTATACTTAAAACCACAAAGGCAGTCAGACGCGGTTGATAGTATTACGGAGGATTTTATGAATACATGGTTTGAAAGCATTCTCGAAGGCATGAGGCTTTATATAAATATCGGCTTACCAGTTACGCTCCCGGTGATCATCTTCACGATGGCGGTATCGAAGAAATTCAATCCGGTTGAGCTTGTGGTCAAGCAGCTCTTTGTACTGTACATGTTCTGTGTTGTCGAGCTGGTATTCTTCCCGCTTCCGACCGCAGAAGAGGCAGCAGGCTTAAGCTTCAGATATCAGCTTATCCCTTTTCAGTTCATCGCCGATCTTATGAAGGATTCGGTCATCAAGGTGCTGGCTCAGGTGCTTCTGAATGTGGTAATGACAATTCCCTTCGGAATGTTCCTTGAATACTGCATCGGCACGAATCTTAAGAAAACTGCGGCGGCAGGCTTCGCGTTCTCCCTGTTTATCGAGCTCGGGCAGCTTACAGGTCTTTTCTTCCTGTACAAGGGCTCCTACAGGCTTTTCGATGTTGATGATCTTATGCTGAATACTCTCGGCGCTGTTATCGGATATCTTGCGATCCGCAGAGCGGTACCCCCGACCTGCCAGTTGGCCGGATTTAAC
>CAJOQS010000067.1 GCA_905236925.1 uncultured Lachnospiraceae bacterium
CGCTGCAACACTTGCAAAAGTGTGGTGGACAATTTACACTTTTGCATACCAGTGTTGCTGTGGGCTTTCGCTTCGCTAAAGCCCATCTTCTAGTGGTGGAACAATCTCATCCCTGTAAACGCCATCACCATATTATACTCGTCTGCTTTCTCGATCACAAGATCATCTCTTACCGATCCGCCGGGCTCTGCGATGAAGCTTACGCCGCTCTTCTTCGCGCGCTCGATATTGTCCGAGAACGGGAAGAAGGCATCGCTGCCGAGCGAAACGCCCGTGATCGTATCGAGATACGCGCGCTTCTCCTCCTTTGTAAGAGGAGCGGGCTGTTCTTTGAAGTACTTTCTCCAATTTTCGTCGGAGGCAACATCCTCGCCCTCTCCGGTGATGTACTGGTCGATAACATTGTCACGGTCAGGCCTTCCGATAGTATCAAGGAACGGAAGCTCAAGTATCCTGTCCCACTGCCTCATGTTCCAGTTGTCGGCCTTCGAGCCCGCAAGCCTTGTGCAGTGGATCCTGGACTGCTGCCCGGCTCCGACTCCGATCGCCTGTCCGTCCGCAGCAAAGCAGACAGAATTCGACTGGGTGTATTTCAGCGTGATAAGGCTGATGATAAGATCCTTCCTGGCTTCCTCAGAGAGTGTTTTGTTCTTCGTTACAATATTGTTCAGAAGCTCGTCATCGATCCTGAAATTATTTCTTCCCTGCTCGAAGGTGATGCCGAATACCTGCTTCTTCTCCTGCACCTCAGGAACATAGTCTCTGTCGATCTTGATTATATTATATGCACCCTTGCGCTTGCTTTTCAATATCTCGAGTGCTTCCGGAGTATAACCGGGTGCTATTATGCCGTCCGATACCTCCCTCTTGATGATCGACGCGGTCACCGCATCGCACTCATCCGAAAGCGAGATGAAATCGCCGAAGGACGACATCCTGTCCGTTCCTCTCGCTCTTGCATATGCGCATGCAAGGGGCGAATCGTCAAGCCCCTCAATATCGTCAACAAAGCACGCCCTTTTCAGCTTGTCGGAAAGCTTCCTTCCCAATGCGGCCGATGTAGGAGATACATGTTTAAATGAAGTCGCAGCAACCTCTCCAGTAGCCTTTTTAAGCTCGTTTACAAGCTGCCAGCCGTTAAAGGCATCAAGAAAGTTGATATAGCCTGGACGTCCGTTCAGTATCTCGATCGGAAGCTCGCTTCCGTTTTCCATATAGATCTTCGCGGGCTTCTGATTGGGGTTGCATCCGTATTTAAGTTCAAATTCAGTCATGATCTCATCCTTTCCCTTTCCGTTGATGTTTCACACATTGCGATTGATCAGCCTTGTTTCCTTCCTGCCGGTCGCGAGGTCTGTGCAGCACACATACAGCGACACCTTGTTGTTCTCATCGAGAGAATCCCATATCTCCTTCGTAAAGCCGTCAATGTCATCCGGAACCGCAACACGCTCGGGCTCTCCGGTAAAGGTCGGTATCGGATTTCCGTCGTGGTTGTAGGTATGGATGAAGTGACCGAGTCCGGCAAGGGGCTTGTAGGAAAATGCGTATCTGCTGCACTCGCTTCCGTTCTCGTCCGCACTCTTTAAGATGCTCATCTTGTAATCGAAGCCCTTCTCCCCGAACCTGAGCACCGCGCTGATCCTGGGAGTAAAGTTCGGCGAATCGGGCTCAAAGCATCTGGTATTGAGAGCTGCTTCAAACAGAAATTCTTCCATCGCGGGATCCTTTGCGCCGGAAGCATAGTACTTTTCCATAAGCTCATACACGGTATCTGTCTGATCCCCGTTCGTTACGATCATATTGTTTCTGATGCAGCGAACCGGTGAATAGATCACGAGACTGGGATCCTCAAGCTTTGAAGGATCATAGGCATGAATTATAATGCCGTCTTCAGTCTCCTCAAAAACCCTGTTGCGGCTGTTTGTGCTGCGGCCCATGATAAAATACGCAGTCACGGCTTTTTTCCCGTCCGCGGACATGCCTGCAACGATTCCTCGTCCGACATAGGAGTTCCCCCTGACCGTGTCCGCAAATGTCCTGATATCGTAGATACTCATTTTCCCTCCTGTATTCCCTTATTTTATTTTTGATTCATCGTATTTCGTCTCGCAGTAGATGCACCTGTATTCCCTCTTTTCGGGATCGGTCAGCTTGAAGACATGAGGCAGTTCCTGCTCAACCGATGTGATGCATCTGGGATTCCTGCACTTGATGATGTTTGTTACCCTCTGAG
>CAJOQS010000068.1 GCA_905236925.1 uncultured Lachnospiraceae bacterium
CACGGCGGACGCTATCAGATTCTGTATAACTATAGGTATCACCAGAACGAAAAGTTCGCGGTAGAACCCTTTTCTGGCGGAAAATATGTTTTTCATCACTTCTTCTCCCCAAAAAACTGCATGTTCCGATTATACGACTTAAAGGGAAATCCGTAAATGGTAAAAAACAAAACAGATTGATTCCCCCGCGATTCCATAGTAAAATTTTTCATACAACATGTCCTCGATCGAGGCAGCCAGGGCAGGCGAGGCCGGCAGAGGCTTCGCAGTCGTTGCCGAAGAGGTTGGCAGGCTTGCCGTTACTTCAAAGGAAACGAGCGTGGAGATCGCCACGACTCTGAACCATATGTCCGAGACCATCAGCAGCATGGTGGAGAAGACTGTCGGTATAAATGAGAACATTGCGTCACAGGGTACCGCGATGGAGGAGATCAATGCCACCATCGAGGAGCTGAGCGCAATGTCCGAGAACATCAGCCAGATATCCGTGAAGCTGGCTGAAGGATGATTCTGTTATTTTGATATTTCAATAAGGACCTTTGAAAGGGATCCGTCATTATGGGTCAGCGCGTCAAAAGCCTCCGCGACGTTGTCGATGGGGTAGACTGCGCTGACCATTTCGTTTACATCTACCTTTCCCGAGGAGATAAGTTCGATAACGGCCTTGAAATCTTCGGGATAGGAGTTTCTGCTTCCGAATACGTTCAGCTCCTTCTTGAGGAGTATCGAATGAAGGAATGTCGTTTCTTTCTTGCCGTTTCCGATAAGTATTACTTTCCCTGCGAAGGCTGCGCAGTCGATGCAGTTCAGGAATGTTGCCGGGCTGCCGCAGGCTTCCACGCATACGTCAAAGCCGTTCCCGCCGGTGATCCTCATGGCTTCCTCAAGGATATCGGTCTTTGAGGAATTGATCGTGCCCTTCGCTCCGAAGTGTACGGCCTTCTCGAGGCGTCCGTCGAGGATGTCAGCAACATATACCTCGGCGCCCCTTGCAACTGCCGAAATAGTCGCGAACAGTCCGATAGGACCCGCGCCGATGACAAGAACCCTGTCGCCCTCGCTTATCTGCGTGCGGTTAAGGGCATGCCATCCGATCGTGAAGGGCTCAACAAGTGCCAGCTCCTTCGCGGAAAGTCCGTGTCCGTCGTATATGCGCTCGACGGGCATAACGATGTATTCGCGGAAGCTTCCGTCCCTCTGTACGCCCATGGTCTGGTTGTCGGTGCAGCAGTTTACGAAGCCGCGCCTGCAGGAATAGCATGTTCCGCAGTTGAAATAGGGGTTGCAGGTAACGATGTCGCCTGCCTTCAAGCCGCGGGAATTCTCGGGGATCTCAACGATCCTTGCGCTGAATTCGTGTCCGGGGATCCTGGGGTAGGTCGTAAAGGGCTGGTTTCCTGTGAAGCTTGCGACATCGGCTCCGCATATGCCGCAGCAGAGCACCTGCAGAAGGGCTTCGCCTTCGCCGGGTACGGGCTTTTCGGTGTCAACTACCGAGATATCAAGGGGTTTCTGTATCTTTACTGTTTTCATGTTCATTTCTCCGTATCTATGTATTTTTCATTCCAGATCACAGCTGTTTTTAAAGGCGCGCTCTTGGAATATATCTTTCCGTTGTATGCACCGATGGGGTCGGCGGTGAATTCCTCGCGGGGGATCAGCTCCACTATCTCGTCATAGCGGCTTTCCGCCAGCAGGCGGATCGCCTGCTCCATGTGATCCTGACGGAAGTTGATCGAGGCGATGATCACGTGGTTCTCAAAGCCGAAGGGCATTGTGTCGAACGTGACCTTCGGGCCGAGGGAAAAGCTGTTGTACAGGCCGTTGCAGCCGAGCACGCGGTGCTCGAAGGCTATCCTGTGTTCAACACTGCTTCCGCTGACGCCTATGAAGGTCGTCGCGCGTCCGCCGAGCTTTCTGATTATGGCCTCCGCGAGGGCTTTCTCGCTGTCGTAGGTGTTCTGAAGGTAGGAGGCGCGGGAGTTTTTAAGCGCGAAGGTGACCTTCCTTGAGCTCTCCCCGCTCCTTGCGACAAAAAGGATATTGGCGTTTTTGTATTTTCTCGAGATCAGGTCCCCGATGAACATTCCGGTGGTGCCCAGACCGAAGATAACCGTCCGGTCGAATACCTCCTCCCTGGCGATCTCCCTTGCCTTTTCCTCACTGCAGCCGTGGACGCGCATCGCGCGGCGGAAGTTGTGGGCGCTTCCCATGTCCTCCATGCGCTCGAGCTGGAACAGCATGCAGGCGAAGGGGTCGGGGAAGACCATCTTCTTGGCGAAGGACAGGTCAAGCTTACCGTTGTGTACATAGCCGTCCGGGATTGGCAGCAGCATGTCGGGATGGAAGTACTGCTTGTCGGCAAAAAGGCCGTCGGCCTTGTCGCAGCCGTATTCGAAATAGGTCTCGTCCTCGGTGTAGCGGGTAGGGTCGACCGAATCGCCGCCGCGTATCAGAACGATCGCGAAGCGGTTTTTGGAGGGTACCCAGACGATCCCCTCGTGGCCGTTTATCAGGCGGTCCGTTCCTTCCGGGAACTTGGGGGTTAAGGCCCCGCGCTCGCCCATGTGCATCAGCTCGAAGTCGGTCCCGCAGAACCCGACCATAACGGGCTCGCACAGGATGCCCTCCTTCTGAGGCTCGCCCTTTAAGCGCTGTCTTCTGATGTTTTCTATCTCCACGTCGCCGTATTTAAGCGGCTCCCGTGCATCATTCTGAAAATAGGTTGCCTTTACGATCATGATTGTCTCCTTATTGCTTTACCCTGATGTTTGTGAGAACGACCTGGTCTCCCGTGATCGCGGTGTAGATCTTCCGGTCGAAAGCATTGTATCACCTCTGTACCATTTACATGCGTCACATATTATACCAGAAGTTTGATGATATTTCGAGTCTTTTGTGCTATAATACCGGACAGGGTATTTTCAGATATTTGATCGGAAGGATTGTTTAAGCAAATGCATTACTCAACGATTAGTATACTGGCTATTATTCTTAATCAGATCATAAATCGCGGAGCGCTTAAGTATATCGGGATGCGCTCGACTGATCCGAAGAACGCGGCGAAAGCGGCGGTCATACGCTACAACCATTTCCTTCTGGCCGCGGACTGCTATTTCATTTCGGATATCGCATGGGGCTTCCTCTACGAGCATCATACCTCGGACAGGCTGTTCCCGATCATGTATTCGGACACTATCTTTTATTTCTTTTTCATGTTCCTGAGCATGCTGACATGGATACGCTACATCGTCGCCTATCTGGACAAGAAGGGGCGCAAGAGCAAGACCCTGCTCTACTGCGCGTGGATGATGTTCACGCTCGGCCTTGTCAATCTGATGGTCAACCGCTTTTATCCGTTTATCTTCTCGTTCAACGAGCAGCATGAATATATCACCGAACCCGGAAGGCACATCGCCTTTATCTTCCAGATCGGTCTTTATCTTGTGACCTCGGTGTATGTGCTCCACCTGTCCGGCAAGGCGTTCGGCGGGGAAAGGATCAAGTATGTCGCCGTCGGTCTTTCGTGTCTTGCAATGGGAGTCTTTACGACTCTGCAGA
>CAJOQS010000069.1 GCA_905236925.1 uncultured Lachnospiraceae bacterium
CAGACGGTTACAGGTACGGCTTCGGAGCCGAAGTAGGCATCAGCACAGGCAAGATCCACGCAAGAGGACCTGTAGGACTGGACGGACTTGTAACGTATAAATACAGATTGTACGGAAACGGACATATCGTGGCTGATTACGCCGAAGGCAGAAAAACTTTCAAATTCAAAGACCTGTAAGAACAATAAGATATGATAAATGCCATGAACATAGGAGTTCCCTTTCGGGGACTCCTGTTTTTCATATGACAGAAACGAATTCACTCAGACTTGGCGATCGTTTCAAGTAATTCCTGAATATACTCGATCTTGCCGGAATAGTATGCGATCTTCTCCTCTTTCTGGGCACCCTGATACATACGACGGGCATCCTCCCTCGCCATGACCGCAACCGCCAGATCGGCATTGAGTTTTTTCTTAATAGCTTCCATACGGAAAACCTCCTCTGTTACAGGATGTAATTATAGAACGTATCTTCAGACTTGTCAAAGAAAAATATCAAAAATACACACGCTTTGAACCGCTTTTTTTTGCGTTCTCCGTAACCCTTGCCCTCTCGGCTTCCTTGTCTTTTTTCCAGAAATACGAGAACCTCAGCTCGGTACCTTCTTTCAGGCGCTTGATATTCTCAATATGCTTGCATAGCATGGCGATCGTTGCGATACCCATGATCAACGCTCCGGCGATATCGGCCGAAAGAACCGCATATATGATGGGATAGCCGATAGATATCGTAATGGGCGCCACACAGATATAGTTGACCACAACAACCAGTATTACCTCGATAACAAAGAGGAGCAGGAACAGCTTCCAGTCATAGGCAAGCATCATTCCGCCGAAGCTTGCAAGGCCCTTTCCGCCCTTAAAGCCCATGTAGAAAGGAAACATATGACCCAGAATGCAGGCAACCCCCGTAACCGCATAGGCAAACGGGTTATCCGGGAAGAAATCACGCATAAGGACGATGACCGCAAAGCATTTGAATATGTCGAACAGACAGCAGAACACACCGATGGTCTTGCCCATCGTTATAACGGCATTGGAACCGCCTGCATTGCCCGATCCGAGCTTTCTGATATCAAAGCCCTTCAGTCTGGCAATGATATAGGACGGATTAATGCAGCCCACAAGATAACCCGCAATAGCGCTCACAATGATCCCTATAGCTATCTCCATGATCTTAACTCTCCTCCTTAATGTTCAATACCGCCCGCTCAGGTGTCGCAGTCAAGCATACGACCGTTGACGCTGGCGTTTTCGTAGTCGTCGAGCGGAATTACAAGATATCGCCCGTCAGTGATATATTCGGCCTTTACCGAACCGGCCTTCTCGGGGCTGACCGTGATAACGATATCGGCCTTGCCCTCGCCGCTTGTATTCTCAAGCCTGTTCTTAAGCTCAATAACTTCCTTGAGGAGCTGCTTTTCGCGCTTGACAGGCTCATTGGCCTTTAATGCCCTTGCATCTACGAGATTGGAAATCTCGGGCATCTCGTCCGCAAACTCCTTCAGGATATGCTCCTTGATGATGCCTCCGCGCTCCTCGTCAAGCTCATTCTCCTCAATGACCTCGTCGATGATGTCACCCGAAAGGACAATGGGCTCCTCGGCATCGATGCCCTCGCTCTCGGCGCGGTCTGTTTTAAGCTTGAAGCTTTCTTCGATATCAAGAAGCACTTCCTTGGCGTCGTCCTCGTCCCTGTAGGCACGGCTGACGATCTGCTCAAGGGTCTGCCTCTGCTCATAGGCGGTACGCCTCGTATTGCAGCCCATTACATCCTCTACGAATTCCGGATGAGGATTTTTCGGATCCCTGATGAAGAAATCGATCCTGTTCGCATCCGAGCTCCTTCTGTCAAAGGCGGGATAAAGGAAGCCTATCTCGGGAGCCTCGACAATCCAGTCCCTGACCCTCGCTCCTATCCTGTTCTCATCGGCCCTGTAGCCCAATGCAGGCTTGGAAAGCTCGACGGGACAGATCGAAACCAGAACATATTCGTATAATTCCTCCGACTCATCGATCTCGATGTTGTCGGACGTTTTCTTCATGATATCGTATCTGTCGTGAAAAG
>CAJOQS010000070.1 GCA_905236925.1 uncultured Lachnospiraceae bacterium
CAAGATAACCCACCACCTTCAGGTGGTGGGTGCAAGCTTGCACGGTGCGGGGTTCAAGCCCCGTACCGTGGGGCTGCGAAGCAGCCAACTTATAACGAGCAAATTGCGAAGCAATTCGCGAGTTTGACAATAAAAAGGAGGATCTGGTATGTGTTTCCTAGATGTTGTTGCGCCTGAACCGATAATCGGACAGGAATCGTATGTTGAATCCTATGATCTGTTCAAGGCGACGGTTTTTACAGCAGTTATTGCACTCGCGGTAATTTGCGTTATTCTGTTGATCCTGTACCTTGTGGTGAGAGCCAAGAGGAAAAAGATGGGTCCCCAGCCTCAGCAGATGTCTGAAAATGTTTTCGGAAGCGAGCCTACGGTAGGATATCCCGGAAAAGAACAGACGCAGACCGAAATAAAGGCCGACAAAACGGGCGACAGTGAAAATAAGTGAAAAGCCTTATTTCTGCGTTGATCCTTACGATCTTTATCGAAGGGATCGTCATGCTCATCATGACCCGCTCATGGAAATGGCTGTTCTTTAATAATCTGGTGAACGCGCTTACGAACCCGGTGCTGAATCTGACCCTGATGTGGGCCGTTTTTTTCGGTGCGGGACGCCCTCTCCGGATAACGATACTTCTGGCAGGCGAGGTGCTGGTATTTGTAACGGAAGCCTTTATCTACCGTCTCCTGACGGAAGAAGAGGCCGGCAAATGCCGCAAGCGGTCACTGGTGACTAATCTTGCATCCTTTTGTGCAGGGATACTGTTTTACTTAATCATAAATTAAAAAGAGGAGAAAAAAATGTCCGAAAAGAAACTTATGCTCGGAAACGAGGCAATAGCGCGAGGCGCGTGGGAAGCCGGAGTCAAGGTATCTGCGGCTTACCCCGGCACACCCAGTACCGAGATCAGCGAAAATATCGTCAAATACGAAGATATTTACTGTGAATGGTCTCCGAACGAGAAGGTCGCGATGGAAGTGGCCATCGGAGCGTCGATGGCTGGAGTACGTTCTCTTGTTTCCATGAAAATGGTTGGAGTCAATGTGGCTTCGGATCCGCTGTTCACCGTTAGCTATATCGGTGTTTCGGGCGGTCTTGTGCTTGTAGCAGCCGATGACCCCGGAATGTATTCTTCGCAGAATGAGCAGGATACGAGAGCGGTCGCAAGAGCGGCTCACGTACCGGTCCTTGAACCCTCCGATTCACAGGAAGCAAAGGACTTCACCATCTTTGCCTACGAGATGAGCGAAAAGTATGATACACCGGTTATTATTCGGACAACGACAAGGCTTGCGCATTCTCAGGGCTTCGTTTCGCTTGAGGACCGCTTTGAGCCTATAGATATTCCCTATGAGAAGAATATCAAAAAGAATGTAATGATGCCCGCAAACGCGATCGGCAGACATCCTCATGTGGTCAGGAGAGAGCAGCAGATATCCGAAGACGGAGCCTCCTTCCCGATCAACCGTGTGGAGATGCGGGATACCTCCATCGGAGTGATCGCTTCGGGAATACCTTACCAGTATGTAAGAGAAGCGCTGCCCAATGCGTCGGTTCTGAAGCTGGGCTGCGTTAATCCGCTCCCGAAGCAGATGATACTTGATTTCGCGTCAAAGGTCGACAAGCTGTATATTGTCGAGGAGCTTGATCCCGTAATCGAGGAGCAGGTTAAGAGCTGGGGTGTTGAATGCACCGGCAAGGAGATATTCACTCTGCTCGGAGAATACAGCACCAATATGATCAAAAAGGCCGTTCTCGGCGAAGATACAAAAACGGAGGCACCTGCACAGGTTCCTGTACGTCCTCCGATCCTCTGCCCCGGATGTCCTCACCGCAGCACTTATTTTACTCTCAAGAAGCTGGGGCTTCACGCTGCGGGAGATATCGGATGCTATACGCTCGGAGCCGTAGCGCCGCTGTCAGTCCTTGAGACTACGGTATGCATGGGATCGTCGATAAGCACTCTTCACGGAATGGAAAAGGCGAAGGGGAAGGAATATGTACGCGACTGGGTTGCTGTGATCGGCGATTCAACCTTCCTTCATACCGGCGTCAACTCGCTGATGAATATGTTCTACAATCAGGCGACCGGAACAGTTCTGATCCTGGACAATTCCACAACGGGAATGACCGGACATCAGGAGCATGCCGCAACAGGAAAGACGCTGATGGGCCAGGAGGTCCCCGCGATCGATCTGTACAAGCTTTGCCACGACGGCATCGGAATAGAGAACACATATGTTGTCAACGCCTTTGATACAAAGGAGCTTGAGCGCCTTCTCAAGCAGGAGACGGCGCGCGAGGCGGTTTCCGTACTGATCGTGCAGGCGCCCTGCGCTCTGCTTAAATCCAACAAGCCGAAGCCGGCTTATCATATCGATCCGGAGAAGTGCAAGCGCTGCGGTATGTGCATGAAACCGGGATGTCCTGCCATCACAAAGGCGGAAGACGGAACAGTTTCGATCAATGCGACAATGTGTAACGGATGCGGACTTTGTGAAGGTCTTTGCAAGTTTGGCGCGATATCACAGTAAGCGCCCGTAGGAAATCAGCGGGAAGCGGGAAGGATATAAAATGGAGACCAGAAATATAATGATAGTAGGTGTAGGAGGTCAGGGAACACTTCTTACCAGCCGAATACTCGGCGGTATAACAACCAAGGCGGGATATGATGTCAAGCTGTCAGAGGTTCACGGAATGGCACAGCGCGGAGGTTCGGTCGTTACCTTTGTAAGATACGGCAAAGAGGTCAACGAGCCTATAGTCGAAGAGGGACAGGCCGATGTCCTGATCGCGTTTGAGCGCCTTGAGGCACTGAGATACGCGCATTTTCTTAAAAAGGACGGAGTCCTGGTCGTTAATGACCAGAGGATCGATCCGATGCCGGTTGTTATCGGAGCGGCTCAGTATCCCGAGAATATCATCGAGGAGCTGGAGAAAAAGTACAGAGTCCTGAAGGTGGACGCGATGGCTGAAGCATTAAAGCTCGGCAATCCCAAGACCTTCAATGTCATCGTACTCGGAATGGCAGCACGTCACATGGATTTCAAAAAAGAGGACTGGCTTGAGGTTATTGAGAATACAGTGCCCGCAAAGACGGTAGATATCAATAAGGCCGCTTTTGAAGCGGGTTATGCGCTTGGGGATAAGAACTGAAGATATATAGCCTTTCGGAATTGAGAGGCATTTAGACGATATATCGGGGAATTTTGCCCCAAAGTACCTTGAAAGCTGAATACTATCCTGAG
>CAJOQS010000071.1 GCA_905236925.1 uncultured Lachnospiraceae bacterium
AACATTCTCAACCGCCTGCTCCTTCCATTCCGGTGCCTCACCGAGATGCTGCCATCCCGGGATCTCAGTGAATACAAGGAGGCCAAGTTCATCGCAGGCGCTTATGAAATCCTGCGACTGAGGATAATGCGAGGTCCTCACCGCGTTAACATGAAGCTCATTTTTGAGAATATGCGCGTCCGCCCGCTGAAGCGAAGGCGATGCGGCATAACCGATATAGGGATAGTTCTGATGGCGGTTCAGTCCGCGGATAAAGCACCTGCTGCCGTTCAGATAGAAGCCGTCCGCCCTGAATTCCATCATTCGGATCCCGAAACGTGCAGTAAACTCATGCTCTTCTCTCTCACGGGGTTTAACAAATAATCTGGCACGCAGTGTATACAGATAAGGTGTCTCGCAGCTCCACAGCTTCGCATTTTCAACATGAGCTTCGCAGCTCATCCTGATGACCCTGAAGCCGGGCGAAACAGGATCCGGGAGCATTGGCGTAAGCTTTGATACATGCTCCTGCGACAATCCCGGATCGTCGTCAAACAGTGCGGGGATATCCGAAACAACAGGATTGCCTTCCGCATCAAGTATATCCACACTGCAGGAGCAGTCCCTCAGACGTTCTCCCGTACCGGTAATATAAACCTCGGTGTAGACCGCAGCAGTATCCGGAGTCGAGACAAAGACATCCCTGATCGAAATCTCGGGAACCTCCAAAAGCTCGACAGGCCTGTATATCCCGCCGAACGTAAGATAATCAACAACAAAACCGAAGGGCGGGATCGAAGGATTCTCAGTGGAATCAAGGCGCACCGCGACAAGACATTGTCCGTCCTCGCCGATGTGATCGGTGATATCGGCATCAAAAGCCGTATATCCGCAGCGGTGCTCGGCTATCTTCGTGCCGGAGGCAAATACCTCCGCAATATGCGCGGCACCTTCAAAATGCAGGATATAGCGCATACCGGGCTCCCTGTTGATCGTCAGGAGCTTGCGGTACCCGCTGATCATCTGATATTCTCGTTCGTCCGCATACTGAAGCGGCAGTTCCTTAACGGTATGGGGAAGGTCGACAGTAATGACATCATCGACTTTTTTCCCCTGCAGGAACAGCTCACTGCATTTCTCGGTAAACTCCCAGTCGCCGCACAAATATCCCATAGTCTGCTACCCCCATTTTCTAGGTTACATTGTATCACGTTTTTTCTCCCACGAAAAGAAAAATCGGGGGTCGCCGTAAATAAATACAGTGCCCCCGCTAAAGTTTCCGTGAACAAATGTCCGGATAGTTTTATTTTACAACCTTGTCAAGGTGCCAGATGTCATCGACATATTCCTGAATCGTACGGTCGGAGGAGAACTTGCCGACATGGGCAACGTTGAGCATTGCCGCCTTGGCCCACCTCTTCTCGTCGCGGTACATGGTCTCGATCTTCTTCTGAGCCTCCGCGTAGGAGCGGAAATCCTTCAGGATGAAGTACTGGTCCGGACGCTCATTTCCGTTCTCCTCGATGAGAGAATTGTATATCTCACGGAAGAGCTCGGTATTCTGAGGCGAGTAGTAGCCGTTGATCATCTGAGTCATAACGGTGCGGATCTCGGTATCGGTGTTGTAGATCTCCTTCGGGTTGTAGCCGCCCTCGTTCTCATACTTGATGACTTCTTCCGCGGAGAGACCGAATATAACGGCATTCTCGGCGCCAACTTCCTCAACGATCTCGACGTTTGCACCGTCCATGGTTCCGAGCGTGATCGCGCCGTTCAGCATGAACTTCATGTTTCCGGTACCGGAAGCCTCCTTGGACGCAGTCGATATCTGCTCGGAAACATCCGCAGCCGCGAATATCCACTCCGCGTTGGAAACCCTGTAATTCTCGATAAATACGACCTTCAGCTTACCGCCGATCCTGGAGTCATGGTTAACAACCTCGGCGACGCTGTTGATAAGCTTGATGATCGCCTTCGCGCGGCGATAGCCCGCAGAAGCCTTGGCTCCGAAGATAAAGGTTCTGGGATAGAAATCCATGTCCGGATTCTGTCTCAGCTCGTTGTACAGATACATGACATGCATGATGTTCAAGAGCTGTCTCTTGTACTCATGCAGACGTTTAACCTGGACATCGAAGATGGACTTGGGATCCACCTCGACTCCGTTATGCTCCTTGATATATTCAGCAAGACGTACCTTGTTGCGGTACTTGATGTTCATGAATTCAAGCTGTGCCTTCTCGTCGTCAGCATACAGAGCAAGCTTGTCGATCTTGGAAAGATCGGTGATCCAGTCCTCTCCGACCTTCTTGGAAACCCAGTCGGCCAGGAGCGGATTGCCGTGAAGCAGGAAACGCCTCTGAGTGATACCGTTGGTCTTGTTGTTGAACTTGTCCGGATAATACTCGGCGAACTCCTTGAGGGACTGAGTCTTGAGGATCTCGGTATGGAGACGTGCAACGCCGTTTACCGAGAAGCCGCCTACGATCGCAAGGTTGGCCATGCGAACCTGTCCGTCGTAAACGATAGCCATCTTCTCGATCATATGATAGTCACCGGGATAGGTGATCTGAATCTCGTGGATGAAGCGCCTGTTGATCTCCTCAACGATCTGGTAGATACGGGGAAGAAGTCTCGAGAACAGCTCAAGAGGCCATTTCTCCAGTGCTTCCGCCATGATCGTGTGGTTGGTGTAGGCACATGTTCTGGTAGTGATGCTCCATGCATCATCCCATGACAGATAATAGTCATCCATGAGAACACGCATAAGCTCCGCAACGGTAACGGCGGGATGCGTATCGTTCATCTGGAATACGACCTTGTCAGGAAGACGTCTTAAGTCATGGTAATGATCCATGAACTTCGAAACAGCCAGCTGAACACTCGCCGAAACAAAGAAGTACTGCTGCTTCAGACGGAGCTCCTTGCCCGCATAATGATTGTCATTGGGGTAAAGTACTTCACAGATGGTCTTGGCAAGGTTTTCCTGCTCGACCGCCTTGTGATAATCACCCTTGTCGAACTGATCGAGCTGGAAGTCGTTAACAGCTTCCGCATCCCAGATTCTCAGGGTGTCAACGAAGTGATTGTTATAGCCTACGATCGGAAGCTCATAGGGAACAGCCATAACTGTCTGACAGTCCTCCTGAACGAAGCACTCGCGTCCGTCGTTATTCTTGGTCATGCGTACATAGCCGCCGAATTTTATAAGCTTTGCGTTGTCGGTGTCCTTCATCTCGAAGGGATTGCCGTTTTTAAGCCAGTTGTCGGGAACCTCGATCTGGAAGCCGTTCTCTATCTGCTGCTTGAACATTCCGTACTTGTAGCGGATACCGCAGCCCACAGCCGAATAGCCCAGTGTTGCGAGGGAATCGAGGAAGCAGGCGGCAAGACGTCCGAGACCTCCGTTGCCGAGCGCTGCATCGGGCTCTTCATCCTCAATGGCGTTCAGATCAAGTCCGTACTCGTTGAGAACCTCCGAAACAACCTTGTCGGCCTTCATATTGATGAGGATATTGCCCAGAGCACGTCCCATAAGGAACTCCATGGACATATAATAAACAGTCTTTGCTTCTTTCTGTTCAACCGCCTTGTGGGAAGCGACCCAGTCACTGATGATGTACTCCTTCATGGCAAAGCACACGCTCTGGAACATCTGCTGCTTCGTAGCTTCAGAAGGTTCCTTGCGGAACAGAGTCATCAGATAGTTTTCGATAGATGCTTTAAGTTCTTGCTTGTTGATTGTCATGGCTATGCTCCTTTCCTTTAACATTAAGAAGTATACAACTGGAAACGTTTCCAGTCAAGTTTTTTATTTGCCGCTTCTCTGAGCAGTATAGTAACAGGCGACGGCGAGCAGAGGTACGCTCGCGCGTCACTTTTACTGTTTTTACCTTACATTTTCTTACTTTGACACTCAGTTCTTCTTCACGCCCAGCGTTACATCCTCACCATTCAGGTTCCAATCCTTGACCGAACCCTCCGCGGCTCCGTAAACAACGCCGGAAGCAAGTACGATTCTGCAGATCTGGGCCTCGTTCTTCTTTACGATGTCCGCGATCTTATCATTACCGCTGACATAGAGCGTGATATGGTCCATTACCTCGAAATCGGCTTCCTTACGCATGGTCTGCACCTTACTGATAACCTCACGTACATAACCTTCCTCAATAAGCTCGGGAGTGAGGTTTGTATCCATGACAACAGTGATTCCGTGATCTTCGCCGGTAACGAATCCCTCGACCTTCTTGGTCTCGATAACAAGGTCCGCCTCTTCGATCTGCTCGTTGACACCGTCAAGCACAACAGTCACATGACCATCCCCTTTCAGCTCTGCCATAGCCTTGACTCCGTCAAGACCCAGCAGAAGCTCCTTAACGGCATTGATCTTGCCGCCGAAGCGCTTGCCCAGTGTCTTGAAGTTGGGCTTAAAGGTGTAATCGGTGAAGGATGCGACATCATCTCTGAATTCAATGGTCTTAACGTTCAGCTCGTCCTCGATTATCTCGCGGTAGAACTCGGAAAGCTCCTTCTCGCACTTGACGAACATCCTCGCAAGAGGCTGACGCTGCTTGATATTGGCCTCGTTACGGCACGCACGGCCGATAACTACGATGTTCAGTACCTCGTCCATATTCTGCTCGAGGTCTGTATCGATCATACTCTCATCGCAGACAGGGAAATCGCACAGATGAACCGACTCGGGAGCCGAAGCATCCACCGAGCATACAAGGTTTCTGTAGATATCCTCGGTCATGAAGGGGATCATGGGAGCTGCAAGCTTGGAAACAGTAACAAGCGCGGTATAAAGCGTCATGTACGCGTTGATCTTGTCCTGCTCCATTCCCTTTGCCCAGAAACGCTCACGGCAGCGGCGAACATACCAGTTGCTGAGTTCATCCACAAAATCATCCAGAGCTCTGCCGGCCTCGGGGATATGATAGGTATCCAGGCAGTTGTCAACTTCCCTGACTACGGAATTCAGCTTGGAAAGAAGCCACTTATCCATTACGGGAAGCTTGTCATATTCCAGCTTGTACGCTGTGGGATCGAATCCGTCGATATTTGCGTACAGCACAAAGAATGCATAGGTGTTCCAGAGAGTACCCATGAATTTACGCTGTCCTTCCTGCACTGCCTTGACGTGGAACCGGTTCGGAAGCCAGGGTGCGGAATTGATGTAAAAATACCAGCGGATCGCATCAGCGCCGTAAGACTTGAGCGCGCTCATCGGATCCACT
>CAJOQS010000072.1 GCA_905236925.1 uncultured Lachnospiraceae bacterium
ATGAAAGCTCTCATGTTCAGAGATATCTTATGTTTTCCGAGCCAGAGAGCATGCAGCCGCTCCGCAATGCCGCCATTACCGCGATCCTGCTGACCGCGCTGGCCGTTGCTGTCGACTTTGGATTGGTATTTCTTCGGATGCAAAAGAAAGAAAGTGAAGGACAGAGCTTATGAGACAGTTTAGTGCTGCAAGATACATCAAGCGGTTCAAGTGGCTGATTTTCGCTCTGGCTGTGGCCGGCGCGCTCGGCGTATTCGTTTATGCTGTTAAAAGGCAGACTTATACAGCCTCCATGGTGATCCGGTACTCGGGCGGCTATGTCCCCGAAGATAAGAGAGAGATCTATTCACCGAACATCATTGACTCCGCGCTGATGGAACTGGACAACGATTCGAATATTGACACGATCCGCTCCAGATTCTACGTTGAACCCGTGATCGATGAAGACGACCAGACGATGATCGCCGCACAGCTCGGACGCGGTCAGATTCCCGATTATGTCGAGGATACCTACTGCATTTCTTATACCGATGAGCGAAGGGACTCTGCGCGAAATATCCTCGATGCCGTTATCAAGCATTACTATGACTCTTTTACAGAGCAGTTTACAGAGGAGCAGATCCCGGAAAACGGTGTTGCGGGCACGTTCCTGAACGACAACGATTACCTTGACTGCGCAGAGGTTCTGGAAACCAACCTGACTGATATGCTGAAGTTCCTTTCACGAAAGGTCGAGGCACAGCCGGATCTTCGTTCGATCCACACCTGCTGCAGCTACCAGGATCTTTACGAGGCATTTAACTGCATATACCGTCACGATCTTCCTCTGCTTTATACGGAGATACTTGCAACCGCGGAGGCAAAAGACCGTGATGTGCTCAGCACAAGACTGCGCAAGGAGATTTCCGACTATTATACGAAGCTCAATCATCTGGAAAAGCAGATCGATCTGTTGAATAATCTGATCGAAAGCTTTACACAGCAAACCGAAATAATTGATGAGTATCACCGTGACGAAAACGCGGACGGTACGACCGGCAATGTTCTCGATGAGATGCAGCGCTTCTCGGGTTCCAGGCCTGACACGACATACGACAGCCTGATGAGTCAGTATGTTGAGCTTAGAACCGAGTACGAGTGCACAAAGATCGACATCGATCACAAGAGCTTTCTGCTCTCTACCTTCAACGGAGGACAGAATCCGTTTGCTTCGCAGACGAAGACCGAAAACATGTCGGACGATTTTGTATCCGTTGCGGAGCCTGTAACCGAGGAACGCATCGCTAACCACATCGACGAGATCGTTGCGATGTACAATGAATACTACGCTGTTGCCGACAGAACCTGCAGCGAGCTTAACGGTGTTCTGAGCGCAAGCTATCTTACGACTGTCAGCAGTATCAGCGTTAAGGAGTCTATCAATCTGCCGCGCTATGTTACCATTGCGTTGCTGTTTTTCCTGATCTTTGGTATTGGTATTTCTATTGTTCTCGGCCGCGGAATCGAACTGGCCGAAGGCATGCTCTATATCGAGAAGGGACTGGATCTTCCGAACAGGGCGCGCTGCGATATGTACATCGAGGAAAACAGTGAGAAGTTCCTTCCGGAGAATTATGCGTGCATCGTCTGGAATGTTGCGCTTGGCAAGATATCGGAGCGATATGGCAGAAATGTCGGCGATACGGTGCTGAAGGATTTCGCGAAGATCCTGAAGAACTTCGAGGAGCTCTACGGATTTATCGCTTACAACGGCGGCGGACAGTTCTTCGCTTTCTTTGAGGACTGCTCCGAAAGAAAGCTTGAAGCGATCAACAGAACGATGACTCTGGAGACGGAGAATTACAATAAGGTCAAGGGTAGTGAGATGATGATCTATTCTACCGGATCCGTGATCACAACGGAGGCAGGTGTGTACCAACTCAGGCCTCTGATCCGCCTGGCGGTACAGCGTCAGCGTGGAACCGGCTCCGCACCGGTGGAGGAAAACGCAAAAAATGATGCAGTGGGAAACGGGAATAAGTGAGAAAAAAACCGAAACGGACGCGTGGAATAACCCGACGTTCCGGGTCATGCCGGCACTGGGGGTCATGTTCACATTCCTCGCGGGAATGGGTGATTGGAAGGTCCTTAACGATTCATTCGGGGCTCTTCCTAAAGCCGCTTCACTTGGAGTGATCGCCCTCGCTCTGCTGAGCTTTTGGGTTAAGCCGGAAACTGCCCGCGTAAAGCGGGCATGTTCCTTTATTCCGCTCTTTTTTATGCTGCTCGCGGTTTATCTGCTGACGAGTCTGAGCATCTGGATCAAGGATCTGGAAGTATTCGGATCGATCGGACGCAGCATGGAAAAGCTCGGATTTCAGGCGGTATCTATATTTTTCGCTGTCAGCATGGTGTATCTGTTCGGAAAAGGCGCAATCGACCTTTTCTTTATTTCCATGGTGATGAGCAACACCGCGATCATTCTGCTGGAGGTTCCCAAATACGGCATTGTGGAGAGCATAATGTCCGTATATGAGGGTATTGTAAGCTTTGGTGAAGCAGAAGGCTTCATGCGAGCGCTGGAACTGCACGACATGACTTTCCTGTTCGGACAGTTTTTCATTTACTATCTGTTTTTTGCCGGGCGAGAGGATCCCGAGAACCGCGACAAGTATCGTTTCTATGCGGCTGTCTGCCTTTTCTTCCTGCTCCTCGGCTTTAAGCGTCTGGTTTTTCCTGCAATCCTTTTTGCCCTGATTGTCGCTTTTGCGTTGTACAGTGCCAAGCATATTCGCAGACACCTGTTTATTCTGGGCTGTGCAGCAGTTGGGCTGAGTTTTCTGTATATTTATCTGATAAACAGCGGCTTGTTGACATCGCTCCTGCTTTCAGTCGGTGTCGATATGAAGGGCCGTGATGATTTCTGGAAACTGGCCGGAAACTATTACGAGTTCTCGATCTTTTGGCGGGGACTGGGTTTTGAAGCCGTTCAGACGCTTGTCAGTTCATGGGTGGAACAGGGATTAATAAACCACGCCTATCCGTTACACAACGATTTTCTGAAGGTCTATCTTGAACTGGGTACGATCGGTCTGGCGCTATGGAGTGGTATCCAGTACGTATTCTATCCGCAGTACTGGGCAAAGAAGCACTTTTCGACCTGTGCCGTTCTGTATTTCGCTCTGATATCCTACATGAGCGTCACTTATCTTACTGACAACACGGCATTTTATTACTGGAGCTCTATCGGGCTGCGACTTCTTCCTATGGCTTACAGTTTCTCAAAGCCCATGGATGAAGAGGCTCCCTGGAAGCCGTCCAGTGTTTCGGAACTTGCTTCCTCAATAAAACAATTGGAGGAAGCGGATATTATTGATCACAAGGAGCTCGGTGAATGATGATTACTATGGTCGTTTCCGTGTACAACACGGGGAAATATCTGCCAAAAGCCATGGAAAACCTTCTTGCCCAGACATACCGGGACTTCGAAATCCTCATCGTGGATGACGGTTCAACGGACGGAAGCGCCGAGGAATGCGAACGGCAGGCGGAGGGGCACGAGAATGTCCGCGTTTTCCATAAAGCCAACGGCGGTCTCTCGTCTGCACGGAATTTCGGTATTGAACATGCCAACGGTGATCGCATTATTTTCCCGGATCCTGATGACTGGGTTGCGCCTGATTACCTGGAGCGCCTGGTTTCGATAGAACAGCAGTACAACGCGGACCTGGCCATATGCGGCCATTATCTGTGCAAGAAAGGCAAGACTGAAGTCTGGAATCCCAAAGCCCGTCCGATGAGCATTGACGCGGAAAAAGCAATGGAGATGCTGATCCTGCCTGATTCCTTCTGCGGCTACGCATGGAACAAACTATACAGAATGGACGTGATTCGAGATAACAACCTGCGGTTCGATGTGGAGCTGGGTGTTATTCAGGACCTGCACTTTGCTGTAAGATACTTCGCTCACTGCAAAACTGTGGCATATGATCCGGCACCCCTCTACTATTACAGCCGTGACAACGGCGGTGTGACATTGTTCAGAAAAACACTGGGGGAGCGTGAACTTAGCGGACTGACAACCTATGAGCGCATTGCCGAGTTCGCGCACGGCACCCATCCGAAGGTGGAGGAGGCGGCCCTTGCCGCACTGGCTGAGCGCAGCCTGCGCTTCATAGGGATTTATAACCACCTTGGCATGAACGAACCGGAAAAGCTGGCTATGCTCCGGGAACGGTTCATGCAGAATAAAAAGTATTTCTTTGCGAGCAGGGTTTACACATTCAAACACAAATGTGCCGCACTGGTTGCCATATATTCACCGTCCGCATACTATTTCCTTGTCCGTCATTTCGGACATATGAGGGAAAGCAGGTATTAAGATGCTTGGAAAGCTTAAAAAAGTGCCGGTTTACGGCAAAAACGTTCTGCTTTTTCTGGTGCTGTATCTTCCGGCACGGATCCTTCGACGTGTCAATCCGTCATATCGCGGCCTTTGGCTGGTATCGGAGCGCGGCTTTGACGCGCGGGACAACGGCTACTGGTTTTTCAGATATCTGCGGGAGAAACACAGCGACATAAATTCGTGCTTTGTCATCACACCGGATAGTCCGGACCGCGACAGGGTCGCGTGCCTCGGGAAAACGGTCAGATTTCAGAGCATACGGCATTATCTGATGTTTCTGGCAGCGGATGTACTGGTGGGTACGCACCTGCAGCCCGCCGCGCCTGATCTGTGGGTCTTCTTTCATCTGAGTCAGTGGGGCTTCCGCGAAAAGGGATTACGCATATTCCTTCAGCACGGCGTCATTAAGGACGACATGACCTACCTGCATTATCCCACATCACGCATGAACATATTTGTCTGCGGTGCAAGGCCGGAGTATGAATATGTTTCCTCCACCTACGGACATCCGGAAGGTGTTGTGCGCTATCTGGGTCTCTGCCGTTTTGACAACCTGCCCGTGGGCGGTGCTCATGAACGGGAGATACTGGTTATGCCGACCTGGCGAGGCGCGTTCTATCCAAGCGGCGACGCTTTCGTAAACACACCCTTTTTCAAACATTTTCAGGCCCTGCTCAATGCGCCGGAGCTTTCTGAACTTCTCGAAAAGCTGGATTACAAACTGATCTTTTACCCGCACATTGAGCTTCAAAAGGAGCTGCATCATTTCACATCGCCCTCTGAGCGAATAATCCTTGCAGATTGCACAACACATGATGTTCAGGATCTGCTGATCCGGTGCAGCCTTCTGATAACTGATTATTCGAGCGTTTTTAATGATGTGGCATATATGAACAAGCCGGTGATCTATTACCAGTTCGACTGGGATGATTATCGTAGCCGCCTCTACGCGGAGGGCTACTTCTCCTACGAGAAGGACGGCTTCGGTCCTGTTGTGAAGACGCAAACCGAGCTGCTTTCCGCGCTGAATGCAGCCGCCGAAAGCGGCTTTGAACCTGTTTCACCGTACCGTGAAAGGATAGAGGCGTTTTATCCGCTGCACGACAGACAAAACTGTGAGAGGACATTCCGCGCGATCGAGGATCTGATGCGGAATTGACGGACATACAGTCCGGGAGGATTTTATCATGAAGATCGCAATGCTCGGACATAAAAGAATTCCCTCACGTGAGGGTGGCATCGAGGTGGTCGTAGAAGAGCTTTCCATGCGGATGGCGAAGCTGGGACACCGGGTTACCTGCTATAACCGCAGGGGGCGCCATGTTGCGGGAGAGAGCTTCGGGACGGCAGATAATTCGATCCGGGAGTACCGCGATGTACAGATACGCTGGGTACCGACCATTGACCGCCGCGGCCTTGCAGCGCTGACAGGAGCTATCACAGCATCGGTTCGCTGCCTGTTCGGGGGATATGACATTGTACATTTCCATGCCGAAGGACCTTCGATCATGTGCTGGCTTCCGAAACTGTTCGGCAAGACGGTGATCGTGACGGTACACGGACTGGATCACAGGCGCGGGAAATGGGGAAAGCTTGCAAAAGCGACGATCCTGAAGGGCGAAAAGAACGCCGTACGCTACGCCGACGCCGTGATCGTCCTGAGTGAGGATGTACGCAGATATTTCAG
>CAJOQS010000073.1 GCA_905236925.1 uncultured Lachnospiraceae bacterium
CCGCCGGTGCGGTACATGTAAGGGATAATCTGGCGGTGATCAATGATGAACTCTGCCTGTCGTGCGGTATGTGCGCGGTTAATTGTCCCCGAGGAGCGATCGCCGATCTGAAGGGTATCCTGACAAAATGATCTTTAATCTGTTTTTAATCTTCCTTAAAAGACCGTTTAAGAATGCTCTGGTATAGTGATCATTGTCAAGAGGCCAATGACAACGACAATGAAAAAATACAGACACAAAGAAAGGTTGGTTAAAAATATGGATATGTTCGAAAAGGTTGACAAGTTAAGAGAGAGAGCAAATGTTACATACGAGGAAGCTAAGGACGCACTGGACAGGAGCAACGGAGACATCCTCGACGCGATGATCCTTCTTGAGCGTGAGGGCAAGACCCGCAAGGAAGGAAACGAGAATTACTCAACAGCATTCGGAAGCGACCGTCAGAATCAGGCAGCACATGAGGCCTGGGAGAACGGAAAGGAACGCGTAAGAGAAGGTGGCAGAACCTTCGGCGAGAAGATCAAGGAACTCTACAACAAGAGCCTTGTGAACTATCTTGTGATCGAGCGCAAGGGCGAGAGGATCGTGAAGCTTCCCATTTTCGCAATGATCCTGATCCTGCTGTTTGCATGGTATGCGGCGATCATAGCAGTTGTGGTATCGCTGTTCCTTGACTGCAGGTACACCTTTATCGGTGAGGATGATCTGAAGGCGGCCAATGATGTATGCGATAAGGCAGAAGACCTCGCTTCTCAGGTAAAGGACAGATTTGTCGAAGAATTCAACAAGGGTAAGGACGAGGCATCTCAGCAGTGATTTGAGGGTGCGTGCTATAGTTTTTAAAGAATAAGTGATAGAATGATATCAGCCGGGGGGAAGCGGATGCTCCCTTCCCGGCTGAAAATGATAATGCGGGGTAAGTGTGATGAACGAACACATTCTGATAGTTGAAGATGAAGAAAAGCTGGCGAGGTTTATTGAACTGGAGCTTGCGCATGAAGGCTATGAAGTCACTAAGGCCTTCGACGGAAGGATCGCGCTGGAGACGGCTGAAAAGAATGACTACAGCCTGATACTTCTTGATATCATGCTCCCCGAGCTTAACGGACTTGAAGTTCTCAGGCGTCTTGGAAAAACCAAGAAAACACCTGTTATACTGCTCACTGCCAGAGACGCGGTTATGGATAAGGTTGCGGGCCTTGACGCGGGAGCGGTCGATTATATCACCAAGCCCTTTGCGATAGAAGAGCTTCTCGCCCGTATCCGCGTTGCGCTGAAGCTGCACGGCAGCGGCGCAGGAGACGGACGCGGCGATGCCGGAAACGAACAGGCGGAAGGTGTTCTGACCTGGAAGGAGCTGGTTTTTGACGAGCCTAAGCACAGAGTGACCTATGCAGGTCATGAGATAAACCTGACAAACAGGGAATTTATCATGCTCAAGGTCCTTCTTGAAAACAGGGATGTCGTTCTTTCAAGAGACACTCTGCTTGAGAAGGTCTGCGGCTATGATTATATGGGCGAGACCAATGTTGTAGATGTCTATGTCCGTTTCTTAAGGAGCAAGATCGACGAGGAATTTAACGTTAAAATGATACAGACCGTCAGAGGAGTGGGTTATGTCATCAAATCGGAATAATGCCGCCCGCAGCGGCAATCAGAGTAAAAAGGTCAGATCGATCAGCCGCAGGCTGGCTCTTTCACGTGTCTGGAAGAAGATAGGAGCAAGCCTCGGTAAGGATATTCTGATAGTGCTGGTTATTTTCGCGACCTGGCTTGCGGTACTGGAGATATCAGCAACAGGAACGCTTTCTCCAAAAGACAACGAATACCGTATGGAGCTTGATGAGGAAAAGCCGGAAACCGAGCCGGATATATATCCCTTCACGCGCGGACTTGAGTCGGTAAGATATGTTGTAACGGTCAAATCGACCGGAGAGACGGTGGTATCGGCCTATCCTTTTACTTATGCCGGCCTGATACTGTCGGCAATGGCTGCTGTTTTCATGATCCAGCTGATACTTCACTGGATAAGCTATCCCATCGAGAATTCCTCGGTTAAGAAGATACTGAAACCCCTTGATAACCTGGCATTAAAGGCTGATGAGCTTGCGCGCTACGACCTTTCGGACAACAAGTACCATCTGATCGAAAACAAGATAAACAGTCTCGAGCCCGACGACGAGCAGCTGATCTCCCTGGGAGACGAGGATCTTATGGGGATCGAGCGGGCAATGAACTCTCTTCTTATCCGCATTCGTGAGAATAACAGGCAGCAGGCCCGCTTTGTAAACGATGCCTCGCACGAGCTTCGTACTCCCATCGCGGTGATCCAGGGCTATGCGAATATGCTGGCACGCTGGGGACGCGAGGATGAAAAGGTGCTGGACGAATCCATCACTGCGATCCAGAACGAATCCGAGAACATGAAGCACCTTGTTGAACAGCTTCTGTTCCTTGCGCGCGGCGATGCGGGCGGGATGCAGATCAACCGTGAGGACATTAGCCTTAACGGGCTTATGCAGGAAGTATATGAAGAGTCGCTGATGATAGACGAGAACCATATCTACAGGATCGCGGTTCCCGAGGAAGATATCAGGATCAATGCGGATGAGGGTCTGATAAAGCAGGCTGTGCGTATCCTTGTTGACAATGCCGCGAAGTATACTCACGAGAAGGAGGAGATCTGCCTCGGTGTTTATTCCGGAGCAGGCAATACCGCGATCCTCCGCGTGCAGGATTCCGGAATCGGCATGAAGGAGCATGATGTTGAGCACATGTTCGAGCGCTTCTACCGCGCGGACGAAGCCCGCAATTTCAACGGAACGGGCCTCGGACTCTCGATCGCGAAGCTGATCGTCGATAAGCACGACGGCCATTTTGAGATCGTTTCCCGTGAGGAGCTCGGCACCAGGATCGATATCGTACTGCCGCGGGTACCCGGACAGGAACCCGTATTACAATGAAAACAAAGCCGGCCGCTGCTGTTTCAATCGGTAGCGGCTTTTTTAATTCCCCGGAAAACCTTGCGCCTGATGTAAAATGACTATACAATAAAGACAGCAATCTGACGTGTTTTCGGGAAAGGAGTGTAAACTATGGACGGAATGATAATATGGCTTGTAATAATGATCCCCTGCAGTGCCCTCCTTACGGGGTTGGGGATATATGCGTGGAGAAGAAAGAAACCGATGTGGTTCTGGAGCGGATCGACCGTCAAAGAAGAGGAGATATCCGATATTCCGGCCTATAACCGTGCAAACGGGATAATGTGGATCGCTTTCTCGCTGATATTCTGGGCTTCGACCATTATGGGCGTGTGCAATATGGCACTCGCGGGAGTTGTTATGATAGTAGGGTGCATGATCGGAGCGCCGCTGCTTGTAATTGCGTATAATAAGATATACGCCAGGTACAGGGCTTAGGGCCATGCGGCCGGTGAACAAACAGGGAGAAAGGTATATGATAACAACGGTTTTATGGGATGTGGACGGAACGCTGCTGGATTTTGAGGCGGCGGAGCGTGCTGCGATCAGGACGCTGTTTAAGGAGTTCGATCTGGGAGAATGCAGTGATGAGATGCTGGCACGCTATTCTGCCATAAACATAAGCTACTGGGAGAGACTGGAGAGGAACGAGCTCACGAAGCCTCAGATCCTTGTGGGCCGCTTCGAAACCTTCTTCGGCGAATGCGGAATAGATACAGGGATCGCGCCGGAATTCAACTCACGCTACCAGCTAACGCTGGGGGATACGATCGTATACCGGGATGACAGCCTGAATATCGTAAAATCCCTTAAGGGGAAGGTGAAGCAGTACGTTGTTTCGAACGGCACGATAGCGGCACAGACCAAAAAGCTCGACAGGTCGGGCTTTGGCAGGCTGATGGACGGCGTATTCCTTTCCGAGGAGCTCGGAATCGAGAAACCCAATATCGGCTTCTTTGAAAAAGCGTTTTCGGTTATAAAGCCGGAAGATCCGGATGAAGTTCTTATAGTCGGAGATTCCCTGACCAGCGATATGCAGGGCGGCATAAATGCCGGGATCAGGACGTGCTGGTATAATCCGGAGGGAAAGCCCCTGCCCGAAAAGTATAAGATCGATCACATCATAAAAGACCTTCATGAAGTAACGGATATTCTGAACTCGTGAATCTGCGTTAATGAGAAGCGTATGCATACGGCATTGTGAGTTCGGAGAAGGGAAAAACTATGGGTAATAATCTCCTTGCTGCATATATGGTCCCGCACCCCCCTCTGATCGTTCCCGCAGTCGGGAAGGGGAGCGAGCAAAGTATCACAGAGACTGCGCGCGCATATGAACGTGTTGCGGAAGAGATCGCTGCTCTGAAGCCGGAGACTATTATCATCACAAGCCCCCACAGCGTCATGTACAGCGACTATTTCCACATATCGCCGGGCAAAGGAGCGCATGGAGATCTCCGCGACTTCGGGGCCGGGTCCGTGAAGTTTGATATCAAATATGATACTACTGTAGTAGAAAGAATCTGCGCCCTCGCGGATTACGCGGATTTTCCGGCGGGAACACTTGGTGAAAAATCAAAAGACCTGGACCACGGGACTATGGTACCGCTCTGGTTCATCATGCAGAAATACTCTGATTTCAAGCTGGTCAGATGCGGTCTTTCGGGATTCGGACTGACGGATCACTACCGCCTCGGAATGATGATGCGGCAGGCGGTCAATGAACTTGGACGAAGAACGGTCATCGTTGCCAGCGGTGATCTCTCGCATAAGCTGAAAGAGAGCGGTCCCTATGGATTTGCCCCGGAAGGTCCGGAGTACGACGAAAGGATCATGGATGTCTGCGGGCGTGCGGCCTTTGGAGAACTGTTTGATTTTGACAGTGATTTCTGTGAAAAGGCAGCGGAATGCGGGCATAAATCATTTGTGATCATGGCGGGGGCGTTTGACGGACTCGCTGTAAGCGCGCAGAGGCTGTCACATCAGGATGTGACCGGCGTGGGATACGGGATATGTGTCTTCAAGCCGCAGGGACCGGATGAAAACAGACACTTCCTGAAGGATTATATCTCAAGAACCGAAAAAGAAATATCAGATAAAGCCAAATGCTCGGATCCTTATGTGCAGTTGGCGTACAGAACCATAACTGAGTACATACTGCATGGCCGTATGCTTGACGTGCCGGAAAGTCTACCTGAAGAAATGCTCCGGAAACAGGCCGGCACCTTTGTATCAATACATAAAAAAGGCGCGCTTCGAGGCTGCATCGGGACAACAGGTCCGACCACAGCTTGCATAGCGCAGGAAATCATCAATAACGCGATCAGTGCTTCAACGGAAGATCCCCGCTTTAATCCGATCACGCCTGACGAGTTGAAGGACCTTGAGATCAATGTCGATGTTCTGTCTGCGCCCGAAAGCATTGAAAGCAAGGCCGCTCTGGATGTTAAGAGATACGGAGTGATCGTCACTAACGGCAGACGAAGGGGGCTTCTGCTCCCCGACCTTGAAGGCGTTGATACCGTCGACCGGCAGATTTCGATCGCGATGCAGAAGGCCGGCATCAAGCCGCAGGAAAAAGTGCAGCTCCAGAGGTTTGAGGTTATCAGACATGTCTGATAAAGTTTGCCATCAGTGAAATACCGCAAAAAACAGGCTGTAAAAAGATACATATAGACGCGCAGAAGCACGCGGCCGGATTTTATGAGAGATTCGGATTCAAGATCCCTTCCGATCAATCCGCGTAACTGAGTCCTTCAAAAAGGTTATATCCGACTTCAAAAGGCAGATAGTTTGAGAACTGTTCGCGGTACGCGTCTTCGACATAATCGGCTATATTATCAATGTCTATCCAACCGGATCCGTTATCAGTCGTAACATGGACCCAGCGCACATTATCGGTGATATCGAGAATGGCACGGTCCGCAGGTTCGATCCTTATCCTTTCGGAATCCGCGCTCCTTTCGGACGCTGCAAGCAGAGGATAGAGGAGCTTGACGTAGCCGACTCCCGTTTCAGAATCGGGCTTGGGCAGGTTCGGATAATATAACTCGTCCAGATCAGTCACGCTGTCATCTTCGTTCAGCCGGATCGACATAGGCGCCCACCAGGTCTGAAGTATGCTAAGTCTTCCGGACCAGTGTACTGTTCCATCCCCGGGAAGCATGTCCTCGTCCAGAGCAGGGACGTGATCATCACTTACGTACACGCTGTCAAAAATGCAGTCGTCTATTTCAAGCAGAGAGACAATATTGTCGTCCCTGAGCGCGTAAAATGCGCTCTGAGGGTCATTACTCGGTCCTTTATCAAAGACCGCAACCTCTAGGCGTCTGTCGGAAGCATTGATGTCAACGATCCCGAAATAACCCGAAAACGGCTGATCCGCGTGATCATTCCTGTATCGCAGGCAGCCGTTGATATAGATCAGTTCTCCGCCGTGCCAGTAGAAGTCGGTATCCCATTTGTCATCACCGCTCCAGATCCACGAATCATAGGGAAGAGCGTCGGGGTTAAAACCCTCGTACACAACAAAAAGCTGCTCTTTTTTGCCGTCGCCGTCAAGATCAACGGCGTATGGTATACCGGTCTCATATACGCCGGTACCCGAAACCTCTACATCTCGTTTGGAACCGATCTCTGCAAGGTATGTCGCATATTCGTCTTTCGAGAAAAGCATCTGACGGATCAACTTCATGTCCGGTCTGAAGTCGGCCTTGAACTCCGCCCGCGCCAGAAGATTGTCCTCGTAAAGCTCTCCTTCGCTGTTTTTGCAGAGAAGCAGTTCGTTTTCAGTGATCCATACGGAATAACCGTCCTTAGCTGTCGATCTGACGATAAGACAGTCTTTGCCGGAATCAAGCACCGGAACGCTTCCTTTTGTGCAGGCCTCGAGTTTAAGTGCCGGCCATGTCGAGGCATATTTTACGAAAACCTGCTTAGGCGTGCGGCTGTTGGAATGATGCGGTATCAGAGTTCCCTCAGCCATGTAAAAATACGAAGGAGGGTCGATCTTCAGGGCTCCATCCGCCGTATAGAAATCCTTTGATTCATATAGAGAAAGCCTTGAAACATGTAACAGGTCCTCCATGCTGATGCTTCCGTCAGAACTCATTGCGTGGGAAAATAAATCAGGGATCGTCTGAATCTCGGTTTGAGCGGGTTCCGATGTTACTTCCGGAACATCCGTAGGTGAAGGCGCTGCTTCACCGCTTGCGGAAGCATGTCTTGTAAAGGTTACATGTCCCTTTGCCTTTTCTCCGGCTACGCGCATGGTATAGGTTCC
>CAJOQS010000074.1 GCA_905236925.1 uncultured Lachnospiraceae bacterium
GTCGGAAGCTCTGATCCGAAGGCTTGAGGATGTTAAGAACTCGATCAACTCCTACACGATGAACATGACAGCCATAGAGATAGGCCGTGCTTCCCTTGCCGAGGAGGACTACTTCAGGAAAATCATCGGGAAGATAAAGGCGACCAGGGAAAGGCTGACACGCGAGCTTTCGGGGCTTGGCTTCAGGACTCTTCCGTCAGGCGCCAATTTCATATTTACAACGCATGAGAGTGTTCCTGCGAAGGACATATTTGAAAAGCTGAGGGAGCGTCACATCTTCGTGCGCTATTTCGCGAAAAAGGGCATAGATAACTATCTTCGCATAAGTGTAGGAACAGACGAGGAAACGGACAAACTGATCGCAGCCATGAGAGAGATTACACAAAAAGCAATTTGACAAATAATAGCTTCTCAATATCGCAGATATTTGTTGACAAGCGTATACAATGGCAGTATAATCAACGTTGGTGTATTATCGGTATAGACTGTTGGGCATATACAGTTCTATATTTTGACGGCAGGATCAGGAGGACTTTTTTACATGAAGATTCTTATTGCAGAGGATGATTTCGCCAGCAGAAAATTTATGCTCCGTTTCTTATCTAAATACGGCGAATGCGATATTACTGTCGACGGACTTGAGGCTGTTGACGCTTTCCTTATGGCTCTTGAAGGCGGCGACGGCTATGACCTCGTATGTCTTGACATCATGATGCCCGCACTGGATGGTTATCAGACCCTCAAGGCTATCCGTGATATCGAGAAGGAAAAGGGCATCCCCGAGGAGAAGCGTTCCAAGATCATTATGACCACTGCCCTCAACGAAGGAAGAAATGTTACGAAGGCATTCGAGCTGGGCTGCGTGGCATATGCAGGAAAGCCTATCGACGAGGAGAAGTTTGAGAACGTTCTGCGTAAGCTTGAACTTATCCAGTAACATCATAATTGACACGAATGACCGCATTATAAAGGGTCGGGAGTTCCCGACCCTTTTCATGCCAGAATGACAGATAAACGTAATTACCAAAAAGAACTGGAGAATAAGATCGAGGAGTGGAAGGTGTTGGGCGTGACACCTTCTGTTTTGCTACACAGCTGCTGTGCTCCATGCAGCAGCGCATGTCTGGAGTATCTGACCCGTTACTGCAGAGTGACGATCCTGTATTACAACCCGAACATCACGGACCGGAAGGAGTATGAGTTCCGGCTGTCGGAGCAGAAAAGGCTAATTGGTCTGATGCCCTTCGAGAATCCGGTGGACCTTATCGAAGGAAGGTACGATCCGGAGGCTTTTTTTGAAATGGCGAGAGGCCTTGAGGAGGCACCCGAACGCGGGGCACGCTGTCATAAATGCTATGACCTGCGTCTTGCGGAAACCGCACGGATCGCACGCGAAGAAGGGTTTGACTGGTTTGCGACCACTCTGACCCTGAGCCCGTTAAAGCCCGCCGATGTGATCAACGGGATCGGAAGCGGACTTGGCAGCAATTATCTGTGCACCGATTTCAAGAAAAAGGGCGGATACCAGCGATCCATAGAATTATCAAAGGAATACGGACTATACAGGCAGAACTATTGCGGCTGCATCTATTCGAGAAGATAGGGCACCGCATGAGACCGGAAACGGAGGACCCCGATGGATTCTATCAGAAAGCAGCAGGAAGCCAGAGAACATGAGAACCTCAGTCCCTATGCATCCTTCAGCGACTGCTCCATGGGACGCGACGAATATGAGGCTCCCTGTGACATCAGGACAGAGTATCAGCGCGACAGGGACAGGATCATCCATTCGAAGGCATTCCGGCGTCTGAACGGAAAAACACAGGTATTTCTCGCACCCATGGGAGACCACTACCGGAACCGTATGACGCATACGCTGGAGGTCGCGCAGATCGCGCGGACCATCGCGAAGGCACTCAGGCTGAACGAGGATCTGACGGAGGCCATAGCGCTCGGACACGACCTCGGACACACGCCTTTCGGACATGCCGGAGAACGCGCGCTGAACGATATCTCGTCCTGCGGCTTCGCGCATCACGAGCAGAGTATCAGGATCGTAGAGCTTCTTGAGGTCAAAAAGGGCAAGACCATGAACCTTACCAAGGAGGTCCGAGACGGCATACTGAATCATCAGACTCAGGGACATCCGAGGACACTTGAGGGCAAGGTCGTCCGTCTCGCGGACAAGATCGCGTATATCAATCACGATATAGACGATGCAATCAGAGGCCATATCATCACAGAACAGGATATACCCGATGAGTTTACCGAGGTTCTCGGACATTCTCTCAGCGAGCGACTCAACACGATCATACATGACATCGTTTCCAGCAGCTACGAGCAGCCCGACATACTCATGACGGATGCGGTATTCAAGGCTATGACGGGGCTTCGCAGCTACATGTTCAAAAGCGTTTATACCAATCCGGCGGCCAAGGGACAGGAGAAGAAGGCGGAGCAGCTGATAAAGGAGATGTTCACATATTATGTCGAGCATGCCGACGCTCTTCCGGACGAGTTCCTGAACCAGATAGAAAAAGGCGACGGGAAATGCTATAACGAGATACATCTTTATTCCGACAACGAGCTCAGAAAGCTCCGCACGGAAAAGGCGGTATGCGATTATATCGCGGGAATGACAGACCGCTACGCCGTAGCCAAGTTCCATGATATTCTGATACCCTCTAACTGGGATGTTTACTAGTGAAGGAGAACGCGTTCCATTATGTTCTATGATGACGAAACTATCGCAAGAGTGCGGGAGGCGAACGATATCGTTGATGTTGTCGGCTCTTATGTTCGTCTGACCAGACGCGGGTCTAGCTATATCGGTCTTTGTCCGTTCCACAATGAGAAGACGGCTTCCTTTAATGTCAACCGGAACATGCAGATATACAAGTGCTTCGGATGCGGCAAAGCGGGGAATGTATTTACTTTTCTGATGGAATATGATAGTCTGAGCTTTAGCGATGCCGTCAAGGAACTGGCTGATCGTGCCGGAATTCCGCTTCCCGAAAGGGAAATGACCGAGGAGGAAAAGCAGCGCCGCAATATCCGCGAGAAGCTGCTTGAGATCAATAAGGCGGCGGCAGGATACTATTACAGGCTGCTCAGGACAGAACAGGGCGCGCCGGCATACAGATATCTCAAGGGAAGAGCGCTTTCGGACGAGACCATGCAGAAATTCGGACTTGGATATGCAGGTAAGGGCGGAAGCGGTCTTTATGATACCTTAAAGGCACAGGGATATTCCGATGAGGTTCTTCACGAGAGCGGCATTTTTTCGTTCAGTGAACGGGGAGTTTACGACAAGTTCTGGAACCGTGTCATCTTCCCCTACATGGATAAAAACGGCAAGGTCATTGCCTTCGGGGCAAGGCTTATGACCCCTTCCGAAAAATACCCCAAATACCTTAATTCTCCTGAAACAAAGGTGTTTATCAAGGGAAAGAACCTTTACGGAATGCATCTGGCCCGACATTCGCACGAGAAGTACATGCTCCTGTGTGAAGGCTATATGGATACGATCGCGCTTCACCAGGCCGGCTTCGACAATGCCGTCGGCTCGATGGGAACAGCGCTGACGCCCGCTCAGGCGAAGCTCATATCCGATTATGTGAAGGAAGTGGTCATAACCTATGACCAGGATGCGGCAGGGCGGAACGCAATACTCAGGGCGATACCGATCCTGAAGGAAGCCGGGATCATAACACGCGTTGTAGATATGAAGCCCTACAAGGACCCGGATGAATTCATAAAGGAGCTTGGAGCCGAGGAATACAGAAAGAGGGTTGAACAGGCCGTTACGGCATTCGATTTTGAGGCGGAGTCCATACACGAAAAGATCGACCCGAAGGATCCGGCACAGAAGACCAAATTCGACCACGAGCTTGCAAGGAAGCTCGCATCGATAGAAGATGAGATAGAGAGATACAACTATATCGAAGCAGCTGCGAGGGATTACAACATCGACCGCGACGCCCTGACCCGGAGGGTCAATGAGCTCGGAAGGCAGCTGTACAGTGAGGAAGTGGCGAAGGAGACTCAGGAACGCGCCGCCCGTGAGAAAAAGAAGGGCGGGAAGGACGCGGAGCAGATGCTGATTTCCATGATCGCCAACAACGCCGGTTTTTACCGGATGGCCAAAGATCTGATTACCAAGGAGGATTTTTCGGATCCCCTTTGTAATAAAATCGTCGGGATCATTTATGATTCATACGAAAGTACCGGAGAGATAGTCCACGCAAACATAGTCAGCAGATTTGAAGAGGTCACGGACCAGGAAAAGGCGGCAGGTATACTTAATTCGGCACTTTACGAGGATGATATTGACGAAGACGAGATGAAGAAAGCCTTTGCGGATCTTATGATCCGTGTGCTGGGCAACAGTCTCGACTCGCAGCAGCAGCGTGCTTTGGAGACGGACGACGCGAAGCTCTTTCAGGAGCTCATGTTCCGTAAAAATGATCTTGAAACGCTGCGCGACAGGCTGTTAAGGCAGAAGCAGGAGATGTAATGGAAGACAACAACAAACAGTTATTTCAGGAGAAGCTTAAAGAGCTTCTCGATTTTGCAAAGAAAAAGAAGAACGTTCTTGAGTATCAGGAAGTCAACGATTTCTTTGCCGACCTTGAGCTTGAGCCCGAGAGGATCGAGCACATTTACGAGTACCTTGAGAACAACGGCGTTGATGTTTTGAGAGCTCAGCCCGAGGACGATACCGAGGGCCTTCTCGCGGTAGAGGATATTGATGAGCCGATGGACGATAACGAAGAGGACATCGACATCAACAACATCGATATCTCTGTTCCGGACGGTGTATCACTCGAGGATCCCGTCA
>CAJOQS010000075.1 GCA_905236925.1 uncultured Lachnospiraceae bacterium
CTGTGGCTAGTTTTCGATTCACCCTCATTCCAGCTCGTGTTCGAAAACAGGTATATCGACGGGCCGCTTTCGTATATGGCGATCCTGCTCATGCCTTTACCGATCCTGTTCTACATTAACGATACTCAGAGAAACAGGCACGATAAGACCTACGTTATAATGTCGCTCATATCGCTCTCTTCGGGCGCGATTCTTATTCTGCTTCATGTAACGGGAATCTGTTCCTTCCACCATCATGTATTCTTCATTGCTGCCGTGCAGATCTGCCTTACGATCGTGGCGATCGTTTCGATCTCACGCGATATAATGGACGGCTTCCTTTCGGAGTACGTGATAATCGCGACCGGTACACTCCTGTTCCTGATCTTTGCGGGGATCGAATCTGTACTTGTGGCGACCGTTCGGGGAAGGGTGGACAGAACGTTCCTGCTGGTAGGTCTGTATATACTTTCGTTTACCGGTCTCGTTCAGCAGATCATACAGCTGAGGGACAATGAGGAGGAAAGAAAGGCCGCCATCGACGCGAACATCCAGAAGTCTTCCTTCCTTGCCAATATCTCTCATGAGATCAGAACACCGATCAATTCGATCATAGGAATGAACGAGATCATTCTCCGTGAGAGCAAGGATCCTGAGATATGTGATTATGCCTCGCATATCGGAAGCTCCGGCAGGATGCTCCTGGGACTGATAAATGATGTTCTCGACTTTTCAAAGATAGAAGCCGGAAAGATGGAGATCGTTCCGGTCAAGATAGATACGGCAGCCTTCGCGAATGATCTGATAATAATGACTGCTGAGCGCGCAAAGGCCAAGGAGCTTGAAACGATCTTCAATATTTCCCCTTCCCTTCCGCGCGAGATCATTGGAGACGATCTTCATATCAAGCAGGTCATGGTCAACCTGGTTTCCAATGCGGTCAAGTATACAAATAGGGGAAGCGTTTCATTTTCAATGATGATGCGCCCCGCTGCCGGAAGCGACGACAAACAGGATTTCATATTCGCGGTCAAGGATACCGGAATAGGCATAAAGAGCGAGAATATCGGCAAGCTGTTTGATTCATTTACGAGAGTTGATGAAGAAAAGAACCGGTCCATTGAGGGAACCGGACTCGGACTCAGCATCGTCAAGAAGCTTGTGGACATGATGGGAGGAACCATCTCCGTAACAAGCGAATACGGAAATGGCAGTACCTTTACAGTGTCGCTTCCGCTTGAGGTCTCGGATGCCACTCCTATCGGTGATTTCGGCGAGGCAATAAAGAGCTCCTCCGGGCAGGAAGGCAAATATGTCGAGAGCTTCCATGCACCCGATGCACAGATCCTTGTGGTTGACGATAACAGTGTCAATATCAAGGTCGTTCAGGAGCTTCTCAAGCGGACCCTTATCAAGATGGACAAGGCAGGCGGCGGGCGTCAGGCAGTCACGATGTGTAAGGAAAAGAAATACGATCTGATCCTTATGGACCACAGAATGCCAAGTCCCGACGGTATTGAAACACTTCATCTGATAAAGGATGATCCGCAGGGCAAGAACAGGGAAACCAATGTTATCGTTCTTACGGCGAACGCTTTTGTCGGCCTGAAGGACAAGTACATAGCCGAGGGCTTCGTGGACTATCTTACCAAGCCCATAGACGCAAAGCTTCTTGAACAGACCGTTATGAAGTTCCTGCCTGCCGAGCTGGTGGATACAGCGATAGGGAAGGAAACTGAAACAGTAGCGGAACAGAGCGGAACGGAAGAACCCGAAAAGATCAAAAATCATGACAATTCATATATAAAAGGAGGAAATTCAATGAATTTCGCGGATATCATGAGAAGAGTCGAGGGAATGGACTATGATGCAACCTGCGCCCAGTACGGCGGAGGAGAGGAGTTTATGAAATCTCTCCTTGAGACCGTTATCGTGGACGGACGCGAAAAGGTCGATCTGATGTATAAATTCCTCGCGGAGAAGAATTACACCGATTACGGGGTTGAGGCTCATGCCGCAAAGAGCACCATGGCCACGATCTTCGCCACTGAAGTGTCCGAGCACGCCAAGAAGCACGAGTTCGCCGCCAAGGAAAACAACATAGAGTATATCAACAGTGATTCCGCTCTGTTCCTTGCGGAGTACACCGATATGCTCAACAGAATTGAAGATGCCCTGAACGATGCGAAGAATCTCGAAAACTGAAAATAGGTTTTGACATTTGAAACTGGGTTTTGTATAATGAAACCACGATACTATTCACAGCAGGATATGTGCAAGTATGAAACGCAAGCTTGCTTGCAGTTTCGTATACTCACAGATTGTACTGCGAAGGCTGGACGAAATACATGAGCAAACGGGGAGCTGCGAAGCAGCGACTTCGGCGAAGCCGAAGGGTTTGCGAATGATTGCGGACAGGCTGTGAATAGGGCACGAAGGACAGCATCATTTTTAGGAGGTATGAAATGGGCATTTTGAATTCTTTTTCACTTGAAGGAAAGGTTGCTCTTATCACGGGAGCATCATACGGAATCGGCTTTGCCATCGCATGCGGCATGCATGACGCGGGAGCCAGGATCGTTTTCAACGACATCAATCAGGAGCTTGTAGATAAAGGTCTTGCCGCATATAAGGAAAAAGGCATTGACGCGAAGGGCTATGTCTGCGACGTTACGGACGAGGATGCCGTAAACGCACTTGTAGCCAGAATATCTGAAGAAGTAGGCGATATCAATATCCTTGTAAACAACGCCGGAATCATCAAGCGCATCCCCATGTGCGATATGACCGCTGCTCAGTTCAGGCAGGTCATCGACGTTGATCTTAATGCTCCGTTCATAGTTTCCAAGGCAGTTATCCCTGCCATGATCAAGAATGGCGGAGGAAAGATCATCAACATCTGCTCCATGATGAGTGAACTCGGACGTGAGACAGTTTCTGCTTATGCCGCAGCCAAGGGCGGCCTTAAGATGCTCACCCGCAACATCGCTTCCGAATACGGCGAATTCAATATCCAGTGCAACGGTATCGGACCCGGTTATATCGAGACTCCTCAGACGGCTCCTTTAAGAGAGCGTCAGGCTGACGGCAGCAGGCATCCCTTCGATGCTTTCATTATCGCGAAGACTCCCGCGGCCCGATGGGGAAGCACGGACGATCTTGTAGGCCCCGCTGTTTTCCTTGCTTCGGAGGCATCCAACTTTGTTAACGGTCATGTACTGTACGTTGACGGCGGCATTCTTGCCTATATCGGCAAGCAGCCTCAATAAGTACCCGGAATGGAAAAAAGGGAGTGCAAGCGCTGCCTTCTGTACGAGATGGCAGACAAGGCCGCATATGAGAGCGTGAGTCACTTCATCGCTTCGATTCCCGATGCCGAACGGGCTGAAGAGGGCGTTTACCGTTCACGTCTGTCCGTCTGCAAGGAATGCGACATGCTCATTTCGGGAATGTGCCGCAAATGCGGGTGCTATGTCGAGGTGAGAGCGTATGTGATCAACGCGGAGTGTCCCGCCGAGAAATGGTGAGCTCTATGCGCGCAGAATTCATTATCATTACTGTGAGGTATTAGTATGGAAATAAGAACCTATTCGTCACCCAGAGACGTTAAGACATATGACACCGACAGACTCCGCGAGGAGTTCCTTATCGATGATCTTTTCCAGCCCGATGACATCAAGCTTGTTTACAGCTACATCGACAGGATCATCACCGGCTCCGCGGTTCCGGTGAACAAGGAGCTGAAGCTTGCCGCAGGTGCTGAACTCAGAGCCGAGCATTTCCTTGACAGGCGTGAGATGGGCGTTATCAATATCGGCGGAAAGGGTATCGTTACCGTTGACGGAAGAGAGTACACGCTTGAATACAAGGACGGAATGTATATCGGAATGGGAACGAAGGACATCTCCTTTAGGAGTGTTTCTCCGGCAGAACCCGCCAAGTTCTATCTGAACAGCACTCCGGCACACCGTACATGCCCGACCGTTCTTATCAAGCTCAACGGTGAGCCCTCCGAGGGAGTGGTCATCGTTAAGCCCGAGAACAAGGTGGAGCTCGGAACACTTGAGGAATCAAACCACAGGACCATCAATAAGTACATCCTTCCCGGCCAGGTTGAAAGCTGCCAGCTCGTTATGGGTATGACCAAGCTCGAGCCCGGAAGCGTATGGAATACGATGCCCTGCCATACACATGACAGACGCATGGAGGTTTATCTCTACTTTGATATGGGTCCCGATGATCTGGTATTCCATTACATGGGCGAGCCTACCGAAACACGCCATATCATCATGCGCAACCAGCAGGCGGTTATCAGCCCCAGCTGGTCGATCCACGCAGGTTCGGGAACACGTGCCTATACATTTATCTGGGGCATGGCCGGAGAGAACCAGGCATTTGACGACATGGACGCCTGCGCGATGAGCGATCTGCGCTAAGGTTATTCTTTACAAACAGTACGGAATATGATAGTATAAATACATCCAAGAGACGAAGAGATTGGAGCATGACCAGGGCAAATCGGATTTGCCCTTGTTGTGCTCTTTTTTTACGAAATGAGCGCTGCCCCGGCTGAGGACCGGGCGAACGCGACATCGGTCGTGTGCAGACACGCGGGGGCCCTTGGTTTGAAAGGAGAAGGTATGGCAAAGTATGTTATGGCACTGGATGCCGGAACAACCAGCAACAGATGCATTCTGTTCAATGAAAAGGGCGAGATCTGTTCGATAGCCCAGAAGGAGTTTACACAGTATTTTCCGAAGCCCGGCTGGGTTGAGCATGACGCAAACGAGATATGGTCGTCACAGCTCGGAGTTGCGGTTGAGGCAATGCAGAAGATCGGTGTCACGGCACAGGATATCGCAGCCATCGGCATAACCAACCAGCGAGAGACTGCGATCGTCTGGGACAAGGCGACAGGTGAGCCCGTTCATCACGCCATCGTGTGGCAGTGCCGCAGAACGGCCGAGTATTGCGATGTGCTTAAGGAAAAGGGCCTTACAGAGACCTTCAGGAAAAAGACGGGACTTGTGATAGATGCGTATTTCTCCGGAACCAAGATAAAATGGATCCTTGACAATGTTCCCGGAGCAAGGGCGAGGGCCGAGAAGGGTGAGCTGCTCTTCGGAACCGTTGAGACTTGGCTTATCTGGAGGATGACCAAGGGCAAGGCGCATGTTACTGACTACTCGAATGCTTCGCGCACGATGCTCTTTAATATCAACACTCTCGACTGGGATGACGAGA
>CAJOQS010000076.1 GCA_905236925.1 uncultured Lachnospiraceae bacterium
CACCGTTCTTGCAGGTCTGCCCTGGTTTACCGACTGGGGAAGGGACACGATGATCGCTTTCACCGGTCTTACTCTGGTTACGAAGCGTTTTGAGGACGCGGAAGGCATTCTCGGGACATTCGCGCGTTACGAAAAGGACGGGCTTGTTCCGAACATGTTCCCGGATGACGGGCAGGATCCCCTTTATAACACGGCGGACGCATCCCTCTGGTACTTTTATGCTGTTCATAAATATCTTGAGTATTCCGAAGCGGCCGGACGTGGCAAAAAGGCAAGGGAGTTTGTAAAAAACGATATCTATCCGTGCCTTAAGAAGCTCATAGCAGGATACAGAAATGGCACCGGATTCTCAATAGGCATGGACAGCGACGGACTGATACATGCAGGAGGCGGATTCGATCAGGTCACATGGATGGATGTCCGCGTAGGCGACTGGGTTGCCACCCCGAGACACGGAAAGCCTGTCGAGATCAACGCGCTATGGTACAACGCGCTGATGATAATGGCCGGGCTTGCGCTGGAATTCGATGATTGCGACGCGGAGGACTATGCCGTTCTTGCCGGAAGGGTCAAGGTCAGCTTCCGGGACCGCTTCTGGAATGAAGAAGGCGGATATCTGTATGATGTTGTCGACTGTGACGAGGACAGCAGAATATCGGAAAGTCCGGACGACGCGAGGTTCAGACCGAACCAGATATACGCGGTCTCGCTTCCGTATCAGATACTTGAACCCGAAAAGGAAAGAATGATCACCGACCGCGTTTTCGAGAGGCTGTATGTCGGCTGCGGTCTGCGTTCACTCGACCCGGATGATCCGGATTATCATCCGATATATCAGGGAAGCCTCGATAAGAGGGACCACGCATATCATCAGGGCACGGCATGGGGCTTCCTGCTGGGCGGGTTCATAACCGCCTATGTTAAGACACACGGACCGGAAGAAGGATCAGGCTGCGGTGCATCGGGTCTGCTCGATCCGGTAAGAGACCATCTCTTCCGCAACTGCATCGGCTCGATCTGTGAGATATTCGACGGCGACGCGCCCCACAACGGGCGCGGCTGCTACGCCCAGGCATGGAGTGTGGGTGAAGTGCTCCGCTGCCTTTCAGAGGATATATTGCAAAACAATCCGTCAGATGTTAGAATGAAAAAATAAACACTATTATCTGCGGATCCGAAAGGAATGGAATGACTGATACCGGAATTATATATTTTGACATGGACGGAGTTTTGGCTGATTTTGACAGAGGAGTGGCGGAAATACTCCATCTCCCTCCGATAGAACAGGGAAAACATACCGCCCGGCAGGATGACGAGCTGTTCGCCGGAATGCGTGAAGTCGGACATTTCTACGGAATGCTTGAACCGATCCCCGGATCGGTGGAACTGTTTGGCGAGGTATACCAAAAGCACGGAGACCGCTGCAGGATCCTTTCGGGAATACCGAAGGCCTCGCGCGGAGTAGTGCATGCGGCAGCTGACAAGCGTGAATGGGTCGAAAGATTTCTCCCCGGGGGAGTTATCGTTAATACCGTCCTGCGGGCGGAGAAGCCCATGTTTGTCAAGAGCAGCCGCGATATTCTGATAGACGATTTCAGCAGGAATATTTCCGAATGGGAAGAAGCCGGCGGGACCGGTATACTCTTTGTTTCGGCCTCCGGGCTCAGGGAAAAGCTGCTTGAAATGGGAATCCTTTAAGGTTCTTTTACAGAACCGGACAGGAGGGCATATGAAAAATGAAAGACAGACTGCTATTGCCAGAGCCGGATGGCCGCTGGTGACCTTTAAGATCGCCCTGGGAATCATCGTTCTTTCGATATTCGCTTTCTTTATCTACGGTCAGTTTTTCACAAGCTATCATGCATATTTTGACGGTTATGTCGGTCATTTCGACGGGCCGTGGACATACACCGGCTCCGACGGAAACGAATATGAATGTCTCCTGCCTGCGTCCCTGAACATTCAAAAAGGGGATACAGTCACTCTTTCGTCGCGTCTTCCTTTGCATCTCGAAGAAGATCAGTATCTGTGCTTCCTTGGCAACAGGAGCATGAATGTCTACATTAACGGAAATCTCAGATTCAGCTTTGACAGTTCGGACAATCCCCTGCCCGGAGGCTATGTTAAGAGCCATTATATGCTTGTCGGCCTCAACTCGGATGACGCGGGAGGAAAGATCGATGTCGAATGCTGTGAAAGCGGCGTCGACAACACTTCCTTCAACTCCATACTGCTCGGCGATAAAAGCGGCATTGTCGGCTATCTGCTCAGGAGCAGCGGAACGCAGTTCCTTTCCGTTGCCATGCTTTTCATCATTTCTCTGGTGCTCGTTGTCATCGTTCTCATCATTCAGATAATATACAGGAAGCGCATGTATTTATTCGAGCTGGCGCTCGGCATAATGCTGCTCTCGCTCTGGTTCATGTTCGATTCGTTCTTCTATCAGATCGCGATGCGCAACTATTACGTGGACGGCCCCATGGAATACATGATGGTAATGATCATTCCGTTCTTCTTCCTGCTGTGCCTTGACAACGCGCAGAGCAAGCGTCATGAACCGGCGCTGATGGCTGTCGGCTTTATGATGATAGTGGCGGATATTGCAACTGCGGTCATGCATTTTTCCGGCTACAGGTCTTTCCAGGACAATCTTCCCTATCTCGGGATCGCTATCATAATCCTGCTGTTTACGATGCTCGGAACCATAATCGCAGATATAGTCAAAAAGACCGTCAACGAATATATCCTGCTGGTAGTCGGCTTCCTGGTGCTTTTTGCGGCCGGCATAGCGCAGGCGGTTAAGCTTCTCACCTCGCACGACGAGCACTCCGCCAGCCCGCTGATCATCGGAATGTATCTTATGCTGGTCACCGCGCTTATCACGCTGGCAAACCAGGTAATCGACTTCAAGGACGAGGAAAGGTATCTGAAGAAGGTCAGTGACATGAAGTCCGCTTTCCTCGCGAATATGTCCCATGAGATAAGGACTCCTGTAAATGCGATACTCGGAATGAACGAGCTGATAAGGCGTGAGAGCACCGAAAAGGAGATCAGGAGGTATTCTGAGAACATAAGCGGAGCGGGAGAAAACCTGCTCGGCATAATCAATGATATCCTCGACATTTCAAAGATCGAATCCGGCAAGATGGAGCTGCTTAAGTACGATTACCGGCTCAGCGATCTTGTGATCAATATCACAAACCAGATACGGGAGCTTGCGAACAAGAAAAACCTTGAGTTCAAAACCGAGATCGATCCGAAGCTGCCGGATAATCTGAACGGAGACGGCAACCGTCTCGGCCAGATACTCATTAACCTTCTCAGCAATGCGGTGAAGTATACCGAGAAGGGCAGTGTGCTCTTCAAGGTAGGTTTTGCGGAGAAGGATCCCGAAAACCACGGGAATGAGGTACGGCTCAAGTTTGAAGTCAGGGATACGGGCATCGGAATAAGGTCCGAAGATATACAGAAGCTTTTCAACAAGTTCGAGAGGCTCGAGCTCAGCAAGAACAAGAGCATTGAAGGAACCGGACTCGGACTTGCGATAACTCATGATCTTGTCAGGATGATGGGCGGAAACATCACCGTTGACAGCGTATACGGTGAAGGCTCTTCCTTTACCGCGACAGTCGTGCAGTCTGTCGCGAAAGAAGGAGAAGTGGGCGATCTTTCAAAGAAATCGGAGGAGAAGCTTCATGCCAAGGAGGAGTACCGCCCTCTGTTTAACGCTCCCGAAGCAAAACTGCTTGTTGTAGACGATTCGCCCGTGAACATAATGATCGTAAAAGGACTGCTTAAGCAGACCGATATCAGGATCGATCAGGCGCTCAGCGGTCAGGAATGTCTCGACAAGTGCGCCAAGGAGACGTACGACATGATCCTGCTCGACCACATGATGCCGAAAATGGACGGTATCGAGACTTTAAGAAGGCTGAAGGACGATCTGAAGATCGAGACTCCGGTTGTGGCTCTTACGGCCAACGCAATCGAGGGTGTCAGGGAAATGTACCTCAAGGCAGGCTTCTCGGATTACCTTACAAAGCCGACGAAGCCCGAGGACCTTGAGAGAACGATCAAGGCATTTATCCCCGAGGAGAAGATCGTTTCAATAAATTAATTTTTTGCTGAAAAACAAAATCATTTAGTGTGACAACCGCTGCGAATAGGTGTAAGATTAACTGAAAAGGTTAAGCACCGTAAAGCAAAGGAAAGCAAAATGGAAGAGATTCGCAGAGGGAAAAAGGTCGTTCTCGAAGACGGGCGCGAATTTGCCGGATCGGCATTCGGCGCGGACGGGAACAAGATGGTTGAACTGGTATTCAACACTTCAATGGTTGGTTATCAGGAGATTGTATCCGACCCGTCCTACACGGGTCAGGCTGTCGTGATGACTTATCCGCTTATCGGCAATTACGGTATGTGTGATGACGATTATGAAACGGCAAGGCCGTCTATTTCAGGGCTTATTGTCAGAGAGTATTGCGAGAAGCCTTCTAATTTCCGTTTTACAAGAACCCTCGAGGACGTAATGAAAGAATTCGGTATCGTGGGTGTATATGGCATTGATACAAGGACGCTCGGCAGGTATATCCGTAATTACGGTACCTGCAGGGCGTATATTGTTGATACGGAGGTTTCCACGGAGGATGCGGCTGCCGCTCTGAAGGCATGGACGCCCGCGACAGATTTTGTGGCGCAGGTCAGCACGAAAGAGACCTATGACTGGAGTACATTAAGGATCAACGATCTTTATCCGGTTCAGACCAATCACGTGGTGGCTATAGACTGCGGAATGAAGCGCAACATCCCCAGAAGCCTCGCAAGACGCGGCTGCAAGGTCACTATTGTTCCGTGGGACAGCACCGCGGAATATATCATGAGTCTCAAGCCCGATGGAGTTTTCATTTCCAACGGACCCGGTGACCCGCAGGATGCGGGGGCAACGATAGCAGCGATAAAGCAGCTGATCGGCAGGGTGCCGATCTTCGGAATATGTCTGGGACATCAGATCATCTCGCTTGCGTACGGCGCGGACACATACAAGCTTAAATTCGGACACCGCGGCGGATATCATCCCGTTAAGAACCTGAAAACCGGAAAGATAGAGATCACCTCGCAGAA
>CAJOQS010000077.1 GCA_905236925.1 uncultured Lachnospiraceae bacterium
ACATCAATGCCCTGCTTTAGCAGTCCCAGATTTCTGAGTATCAGCTTCGCGGACCTGACCTCCTCAACCGGATCAGCGGTAAGCGAAACACGTATGGTATCTCCGATACCCTCATAGAGGATGATCCCGATACCCATAGCAGATTTGATATTTCCGGCATTAACCGAGCCTGTCTCGGTGATGCCTACATGAAGAGGATGCTCCGTCTTATCGGCGATCATCTCGTGAGCTTTGACCGACATCATTACATCCGAAGATTTTATCGATATGACTATATTGTCGAAGCCGAGATCCTCAAGCCTCTTCACCTGTCCGAGAGCGCTTTCGGCAAGTCCCTGCGCGGTCACGCCACCATATTTCGCCACAAGCTCCTTTTCGAGTGATCCCGAATTAACTCCGACCCTGATGGGAATACCATATTCTTTTGCCTTAAGCGCAACAGCCTTCACACGTTCGTCTGATCCGATATTGCCGGGATTGATGCGTATCTTGTCGGCACCGGCCTCGATAGAGGCGATCGCAAGCCTGTAATCAAAGTGAATATCCGCTACGAGCGGGATATGGATACCCTTCTTTATCTCGCGCAGAGACTCGGCGGCCTCCACGGTAGGAACCGCGCAGCGCACAATATCGCAGCCCTCGGCCTCAAGACGGAGTATCTGCGCGATCGTCGCGGCGCTGTCTTCGGTACGTGTATTGGTCATGGACTGAATGGCAATGGGATTGCCTCCGCCTATGACCTTGCTGCCTATCTTAACCTCTCTAGATATCCGTCTTTCCATGGTATCCTCCGAAAACTATCTGAAGAAAACATTCCTGATGTCGTTAAAGAATACAAAAACCATCAGTGCCATCAGCAGAACAATGCCGACAGCATGGACAATTCCCTCCTTTTCCGGAGGTACCGGCTTACCCCTTATAAGCTCGATCACGATAAATACAAGTCTTCCGCCGTCCAGTGCGGGGATCGGAAGAAGATTCATAACGCCTAGGTTCGCGCTGAGCAGGATAGCCCAGTTCATAAGATTCAGAACAACATAAAGCAGTCCGTCGGATTTGGTCTCCTCGACGGTATTCTCAAGTTCTGAAACGATCCTGACGGGACCTCCGAGATCGTCGGTCGAAACCTTGCCTTTGAATATCTGGCCGAGGCTCTTATAGGTATTGACGATCCAGTACTTCACTTCTACAAAGGAGTACTTGAGCACACCCAGAGGACCGGTCTTCTCCCTGTATGCGTAATTGTATGAAAATCCTGTCAGATAGCTTGTTGTATATTCCGGGGTAAGCGAAAGGGTCACAAGCGAACCGTCACGCTTCAATACAAACTCGGTTTCATCGCCGGTCAGCGGGTTCTGCTGGATATAATCATAGAACTCCTTACCGGTTGAGATCGCTGTACCGTTGATCCCGACTATCTCGTCTCCGGCTCTGACTCCGGCTCTTTCAAGAACACCGCCTTTTACAAGGCTCGATATAACTGCGGGATTCTCGTCCGCGTTGTAATAGAAGCCGAGCTTGTATGATTTCTGAAGCTCGGGTGTCAGAACAGTCTCGTACTTTTCACCGTCACGCCTGTAGGTGATATCAATCGGCTCCCCGTCAAGCTCATCAAACGTAAGCTGTATATAAAGCTCTCTTCCGATCGAGATACCGTGACCGTCAAACGAGGTAATGGTATCGCCCGCCTGTAAGCCTGCCTTGTCCGCCGCCGAGCCTTCGCTGACATAGGTAACGATGCAGGGATCGTATCCGGCAAGCGAGATAACTATGACCGCCATAACAAAGGCAAGAATGAAATTAAAGAACGGACCGGCAAAGATAGTTGCAAAACGTGCCCAGGGCTTTTTATTGTTAAAGGCCCTCTCATCATCGCTCGAAACGTCCTCGCCCAGCATCTTGCAGGCACCGCCGAACGGAACAAGCCGGATACTGTACTCGGTCTCTCCTTTCTTGAACGAACACAGCTTGGGTCCGAATCCCACCTGAAACTCCGGTACCATAATCCCGTTCTTCTTCGCGATTATCAGATGTCCGAGTTCGTGTACAACGACTATCAGGCAGAAGATCAGCACCCCGATCAGAATACTTATCAGTTTACTCATTAAAAACTAACCTCATTTCATAAAACCATTTTTGAAGCATATTCGTACGCCCACGCCTCGGTTTCAAGGATCTCTGTAAGATCGGGACATGCGATATTCTTATGTGCCCTCATGCACGCTTCGATGATATCATAGATCCCCGTAAACCCGATCCTGCCCTCAAGGAAGCGGGCAACGGCATATTCGTTTGCTGCGTTGAATACAGTGCACATGCTTCCGCCCGTCCTGATCGCTTCAAGTCCGAGTGCAAGGCCCTTGAAGGTATTGTAGTCGGGTCGTTCAAAATCAATACATGCCAGCTCAAACAGATCAAGCTTTTCTGCGGGACATTCCATTCTATCAGGATAATACAGTGCGTACTGTATCGGAAGCCTCATATCAGGACATCCCATCTGAGCGATTATCGCGCCGTCCCTGAACTGAACAGCGGAATGGATTATGCTGCGCGGCTGTATCACTACTTCAATATTATCGGGCTCAACTCCGAACAGCCATCGGGCTTCCATCACTTCGAGAGCCTTGTTCACCATTGATGCGGAATCTATGGTTATCTTGCGTCCCATTGACCAGTTGGGGTGCTTTAACGCATCGGCTGCCGTTTTGCCCTTCAGCTCTTCGTAGCTCATACCCCTGAAGGGTCCTCCGGAGGCAGTGAGCAGAATCTTATCTATCTCCATGCGGCCTGCATCAACGGGATAGCTGCCGTCAGGACCGTTATGTCCCTGCAGACACTGGAAAATAGCGGAATGCTCGCTGTCTATCGGTAAAAGTCTTACCTTTTTTTCCGCAACAAGCGGCATGATGATATGTCCCGCGGCAACAAGCGTCTCCTTATTGGCAAGCGCAACATCGCATCCGGCTTCGATCGCGGCAATTGTAGGTCTAATGCCGATCATCCCGACGATCGCCGTAACAACGAGATCGTTTCCGGGATCCGATGCCAGAGCTATCAGCCCGTCCATCCCCGCAAGAACTGCAACGGAGGTATCAGCGATACGCACCTTCAGTTCATTGGCACGCTCCTCATCAAAAACACAGACCCTGCGGGGTTCAAACTCACGGATCTGCTTTTCGAGAAGGTCGATATTACTTCCCGCAGCAAGGGAATACACTTCAAATCCCCCGTGCCGCTTTATGATATCAAGGGTCTGGGTTCCTATGGATCCGGTCGACCCGAGTATACATATCTTTCTCATAGAATCCTCATTTGATCATTCAAATATGATACGCTGCTCGCATGTGATTCATGGTTTCCGCCCTCAACGTTAGATGCCGTAGTACAGCAGATAATACACTATCGGCGCAATGAAAATAACACTGTCGAACCTGTCAAGTATTCCGCCGTGACCAGGAAGAAGCCTTCCGTAGTCCTTGATCTGTCTGTCGCGTTTTATCGCGGATGCTGCAAGGTCTCCTATCATCGAAACCAGAGATGAAACACCTGCGATTATTGCAAATGAAAGCACGGGATTTGAAAACTCTCCCGTTGCCTGAAGCTGCTTAAGGAAAATGCAGGCATAGATAACACCAAGCAGGATCGCTCCGACAAACCCGCCTATAAAGCCTTCGAGCGACTTCTTCGGGCTGAGAACAGGCACGATCTTATGTGTTCCTATCTTGCGGCCCACAAGATAAGCCATCGTATCGGCGCCCCACGATCCGATAAAGATCAGCCATACCGTATACTGTCCTCCTTTAAGCTCCCTTACAAGGAAGATATAGGACAATGATACCGCCACATAGAAGAAGCCGAAAAAGACCATGGTTACCTGCTCCGAATTAAAGCGCGGGAAACCGAAAACATATACCGCCAGAAGCAAGATAAGGAATGCTGCGGTCATTACAGCCAGATGCTCGGAGCCGTACCTGATCGGGAAGGCTTCTCCTGTAAGCTTTCCGTACAGCAGCAGGCCGTACCATCCGCACGCTGCAAGATATCCGACTGCAGCCGGAAGCTTTTTGTGAACATCCACAGACCTGTAAAGCTCCATAAGGCCTATAAGCGAAACAGCCATAAGAATTCCCCAAAGGGCATATCCGCCGTATATCATGACCGCGACGGTGATCACGGTAAGTATCGCTCCGGTTCTGAACCTTATCCAGAAAGTCCTGTCCTTTCCGGACTGCTTTTTCTCACTCATCTCTTACTCCTCTTTTCTCCCTCCGAAGCGCCTGTCACGCCGGTTGTATTCGTCTATGGCCGTCTGAAGGTCCTCCTTCGTAAAATCAGGCCAGAGAACATCCGGGAAATAAAACTCCGAATATGCAAGCTGCCAGACAAGGAAATTCGAGAGCCTCTTCTCCCCGCTGGTCCTTATCAGAAGATCAGGATCCGGAATGTCGGATGTATCAAGCCTCTCAGATATCATAGCTTCGCTGATATCCTCCGGATCGAGCTTACCCGCCTTAACATCCCTAGCGATGTCTGCGACCGCTCGCCTAACCTCGTCGCGTCCGCCGTAATTAAGGGCCACCTGAAAGTTCAGGCCGGTGCACTTACTGCTCTTTTCCTCCAGTTCGGCTATCGTAGCCTGAAGATCCGGAGCAAGACGAGTTTTGTCACCGATGACCCTGACCCGCATATTGTTCTTCATGCTTCGTTCAAGACAGTTCTTCAGATAATCGCGAAGGAGGCTCATAAGCGCTCCGACTTCTTCCTCCGAACGGCTCCAGTTCTCGGTTGAAAAAGCATATACGGTCAGATACTTTATTCCAAGGTCCCACGCCCACTCACATACATCCTCAACCGTCCTCGCTCCGGCCTTATGCCCTGCTACGCGCGGAAGAAGACGCTTCTTTGCCCAGCGGCCGTTGCCATCGAGAATGATCGCAACATGCTGCGGTACCTTATATCCGCTCTCAGCCATCAGAACCTCCCGATAAATAACATATTATCGAACAAAGGAGCCGCGCAAGCTTCTTGCCCGGCCCCACCCATTTATATTCTTAATTGCATCTCACGATCTGCACTCGCTTATACGGTCATGAGTTCCTTTGTTTTGGCGTCCATCTGCTTGTCGATCTCACCGACGAACTTCTCGGTGCACTTATCGATCTCATCCTCAAGCTGCTTCTGAACGTCCTCAGAGATCTCACTTGCCTTGCCCATCTTCTTGAAGCTGTCGTTGGCATCGCGGCGGATATTGCGAAGAGCTACCTTGGCGTCCTCCGCCTTCTTCTTAACATCCTTGGCCAGCTCCTTACGTCTGTCCTCGGTAAGCTCGGGGAAAACAAGTCTGATGATCTTGCCGTCGTCGGTCGGGTTGATACCGATGTCCGACATATTGATGGCCTTTTCGATCTCCTTGATCATCTTGGATTCCCAGGGCTGTATCTGAATGATACGAGCTTCGGGAACGCTGACGTTGGCAACCTGACTTATAGGTGAGGGTGTTCCGTAATAGTCAACCCTGATCTTGTCTATAAGGTGCGGATTGGCACGGCCGGCTCTGATCGAGGCATATTCCTCGGCAAGAACGTCCATGGTCTTCTTCATTTTTTCTTCGTAAGGTTTAATTCTCTCGTCCATAGTTTTTCTCCATAAGTAATTATATGCTGTTTCACGGTCACTCGGCGGTCACGATCGTTCCCGTGCAGTGTCCGCCCGAATTGGTAATGATCGAATTCTCCTCGTTGAGTGAGAAGATAAGAAGCGGCATCCTGTTGTCAAGACACATAACTGATGCTGTCGAGTCGATAACCTGCAGCCCCTTGTCGACGAGCTCCTTCAGGGAAATCCTGTCGTACTTCACAGCAGCGGGATCCTTCTTCGGATCGGCCGAATAAACACCGTCGATAGCCTTAGCCATCATGATGATGTCGCAGTCAAGCTCAACCGCGCGAAGTACTGTAGCAGTATCGGTCGAGAAATAGGGATGACCCGTTCCGCCTGCAAGGAAAACGACCTTACCCTTCTTCAGGGCTTTTACGGCCTTATCCTTGGAGAACAGCTCGGACATATCGCCGCATTCAAAGGGTGTATAGATGGCGGTCTTCATGCCGCAGTATCTGAAAATGTCGGATACGTAAATGCAGTTCATGATGGTGGCAAGAATGCCTATCTGATCGGCCTTATAACGGTCGATCGTCTCACTGGTCCTGCCCCTCCAGAAGTTTCCTCCGCCGATAACGATGGCAACCTCGGTTCCCGCTTCAACGATGGACTTGACCTGCTTGGCAACGCCGATACAGGTGGCTTCGTCAAATCCGGTCTTCTTGTCGCCCGCAAGAGCCTCTCCCGAAAGTTTCAGTAAAACTCGTTTATATCTCTCCATATCCGTCTCCATCCACATACTTATCACAGATTAACTGTGAATAGTATTTATTCGAAAATATCGTCGATGTCAACCGAAGCGTATGCAAGTGAGCAGAAGCCCTCAAGAACTGCTCCGTTGTTCATCTGAACGGACTTAGACTTGACATTGCCCTTTACGATGGCTGTCGAGTCAAGGATAACGGGACCCGCAACATCGAGTTCACCCTTAACCGCACCGGCTATAACTGCCGAACCAGCTTTGATGTCGCCGATAACAACAGTGCCGAGACCGATCTTTACGGATCCTTCACTGTCGATATTGCCCTCAAGCCTCTTGGCGTTGACGTAAACGTCGGACGCGATCGAGTTACCTGTTACGCAGCCGGAAATCGTCAGCTTTCCTATACATTCGATATCGCCGTTGATGGTTCCCATAACATTCAGCGAGCAATCCGAAACAATGCTTCCGTTAATGGTCGTACCGGCGGTAATTACAGTAACCTGATCCTCCGCACCGGACGAAGGTCTGGAAACAGGCTTCTGTTCGGGCTGCTCAGGCTGCTCGTCGATCTCGTAATCCTCTTCTACCATAACATCCTCTTCGACGGGCTGAGTCTCGTCAAAAAGATTCTCGAGCAGACTCGCGTCAACGGAATCATCTCCGTCGGCAACGGCATCAGCTGCAGCGTCTCCTTCAGCCGAAACAGCAACCTCATCAGTCAGTTCCTCATTGATGATCTCATCACTGACATCAACGGCCTCATCATTTAAATCCTTAAAAAAACCCATGACAACCTCCTCGTCTGTTGCTATATAGCTTTCTGGAACAAATTATAATATAGACAAAAGCGCTTGTCACTAAAAAAACAATAAATTAATTCATGATTTAACCATCGCTGCGTACCTTAAGAGTCCTCATGGAATTCAATATGGCGATGACTGCGACACCGACATCGGCAAATACCGCCAGCCACATATTGGCTATGCCCAATGCTCCCAGGATCAGTACCGCGAATTTGATCCCGAGGGCAAATACGATATTCTCTCTTACAATTCTAAGTGTTTTAGCTGCGATCCTCCTGAGTACCGCGATCTTGCCGATATCGTCATCCATTATCACAACGTCGGCAGCCTCGATAGCGGCGTCCGAGCCCAGCGATCCCATGGCAAATCCTACATGTGCCCTTGTAAGCACAGGCGCGTCGTTTATTCCGTCTCCAACAAATGCAAGGCCGGAATTCTCATCGGTCTTTCCGATTATGCTCTCAACCTGTGCAACCTTATCGGCAGGCAGAAGCTCGGCATGGTATTCATCGATTCCAAGCTCCCCTGCAAGCTCCCTGGCAGTGCTCTCCCTGTCTCCGGTCAGCATTACGGTTTTTCTGATTCCGGATGCCTTCAGTTCGGCAAGAGCCTCCTTGATTCCCGGTTTAAGTACATCCGTGATGATAACGGCGCCCTTAAAAACACCGTCCGCTGCAACATACACAACCGTCCCGCTTCCCGATGCCGGAGTAAACGCGACGTTGTTGTCGCGCATCAGCTTTTCATTGCCGCTTAATATGGCCGTTCCGTTGTATTTTACGGAAATGCCGTGTCCGGCTATCTCATTATGATCGGACAGACCCTCGGTAAGGTCTTCTTCGGAAGAATACCTTTCCCTGTATGCCCTGATCACGGCCTCGGCTATCGGATGAGCCGAATATGCTTCCGACCTTGCCGCAAGCATAAGGAGTTCTTTTTCATCGCAGCCCGAGGGCTCAATTCTTGTAACTTCAAAGCAGCCCTTTGTAAGGGTTCCGGTCTTGTCGAAGACTGCCGTAGAAATCCTTGTAACTGCCTCAAGATAATTACTGCCCTTTACAAGGATACCGTTGCGTGATGCTGCGCCGATGCCTCCGAAGAAGCCCATCGGAACCGAGATAACAAGTGCGCAGGGGCACGAAATAACAAGGAATGTACATGCTCTCCTGATCCATTCCGCCCAGTTCCCGGTGATCAGGGACGGAACAACTGCAAGAATAACTGCAGCTATCGTAACAGTCGGAGTATAGACCTTTGCAAATCTGGTTATGAAGTTTTCGGTACGGCTCTTTCTGCTTCCGGCATTTTCAACAAGCTCGAGGATCTTCGCTACGGTCGAATCCTCATATGCCTTGGTCGTCCGGCATTTAAGCGTTCCGGCACCGTTGATGCAGCCGCTTATAACATCCGAACCGGGAAGAACATGCTTCTTGCGTGATTCACCGGTAAGAGATGCGGTATCAAGATAGCTGTCTCCCTCAACGACAACACAGTCTATCGGAACCTTTTCTCCCGGCCTTATAACGATCATGCTGTCGAGTTCAACCTCATCGGGATCGACCTGTTCGATACTCCCGTCCTCACCGATCACATTGGCGTATTCTGGCGCGATATCCATCAGATCAGAGATAGACTGCCTGGATTTTCCGACAGCATAGCTCTGGAAGAGTTCGCCAACCTGGAAGAAAAGCATAACGGCAACCGCTTCTTCATACTCACCGGTTCCGTAAGCACCTATTCCGGCAACTATCATCAGGAAATTCTCGTCGAATACATGACCGTGGCAGATGTTTTTAAACGCCTTGACAAGGATATCATATCCAACGATGAGATAAGGCACTAGAAAGACCACAGCCTCGGGCCATGTGCCTTCATAATCGTTAAGAACCGTCTTGAAAAGTACAAGAAAGGTAAAGAACAGCACTGCGCCAACAATAATCCTGACAAGTAGCTTTTTCTGCTTGGGACTCATAATAACTCCGATCCGAGCCGTCAAAAACAGGGCTCTGCATATTCTTTGGCAAAAGTTATAAGACCGGCCCAATGGCCGGTCCTGAACGCTTATCTCATTATAACGCAGTCGGGTTCGACCTTCGCGCATACCTTTACGATCTGGTCCATGATAGCGTCAAATCTGTCATCAGCAGCATCAACAGTCATTTTCTGAGTCATGAAATTAACAGATGCGTCATTGACCCCGTCGATCTTTTTGATGGCTTCCTCCATTTTTGCGGCACAGTTTGCACAGTCCAGATCCTGCAGATTGAATTTCTTTTTCATAGCCTGTTCCTCCTCGGATACATTTACTCTTCGATATGTTCAAGTCCTATGTTGATGATGCTCCTTACATGCTCGTCCGCGAGTGAATACATTATCTGCTTTCCGTCACGCGTACCGCAGATGAGCTTCGCCTGCTTAAGTATCTTAAGCTGATGTGAAACCGCGGACTGGGTCATGTTAAGCGCCTCGGCAATATCGCCGACACAGCACTCCCCTCCGACCAGCACGCACAGTATACGGATCCTTGTCGAATCACCGAAGCATTTAAAAAGTTCGGCAAGATCGTACATCTCGTCTTCTTTTGGAAGCCGGATATTCGCATTCATTCGGAGCATCTCCTTTCTACCTTGTAACATATGAGCATTTGTTCATGTGTTCATGCTAGCACAACATTATCATGATGTCAACATTTTTTTCGATATTTTTTTTAACGGGAAAGAATCGTGCTGATTGGCACAGAGTCAAACTGTGAAATCACTTACTCGTATTTCTTGGGTATAAACCTGATCTCTCCGGTATTGTCAAGCTCCATGATCAGATAAGTCGGAACACCATCACCCTGACGGGGTTCCGAAATGCTCCCGGGATTCGCGATCGTTATGTTTCCAACCTTTGTAAGGAGAGGTTTATGCGTATGTCCGCACAGAATAATGTCAGCGCCAAGCTCCTGAGCCTTGTACGAGATTGAGGAAATACTTCCCGGAAGAAAGTGTCCGTGCTCCATATGTACCCTGTGATTGCCGAGAGAAAAGTCGCGGGTGTCAGGCTCTTTGCTGAAATAATCACAATTGCCGCGTACCATAGCAACAGTGCAGTTTTCTCCGGCCAGTTCCCTGATATCCTCCTCATCGCGCAGGATATCCCCGAGATGGATCAGCATATCGAAAGGCTTCTCAATACACATAACCTCCTTCAGATTTCTCAGGTCACCGTGAGAGTCGCTGACTACCAGTATTTTCATTTATTACCTCCCGTCGTTTTGCTCATTATAACGCACATAAAGCCTGCATGTAGACCGCAGGCTTTATACTGATCATTTTTTATCGCAGCAGTTACCCATCGGACAGCTCCCGTAGCTGTCACCGCAGGAGCATCGT
>CAJOQS010000078.1 GCA_905236925.1 uncultured Lachnospiraceae bacterium
GGTATACGCGCTGTACTTCCTGAATCATGTAATCCTGTACGGCACGGATGCCCTTGATCTTCAGGATATCGTGAGGATTTACCGAACCTTCGGTAAGCTCGTCACCGGCCTCAAGAACCTGACCGTCCTGAACCTTTATACGTGATCCGTAAGGGATCAGATATGCCTTCTGCTGAGGATTCTCGGGATCCTGGGAAGTAATGATGACTTCACGCTTCTTCTTGGTGTCGGAGATCGTAACAACTCCGCCGAACTCTGCGATGATAGCGAGTCCCTTGGGCTTACGTGCTTCGAAAAGCTCCTCGACACGGGGAAGACCCTGTGTGATATCGTCACCGGCAACACCACCGGTATGGAAGGTACGCATTGTAAGCTGTGTACCGGGCTCACCGATAGACTGAGCGGCGATGATACCTACCGCCTCACCTACCTGAACAGGCTCGCCGGTCGCCATGTTTGCACCATAGCACTTCGCGCAGATACCAAGATGTGAACGGCATGTAAGCGCTGTTCTGATCTTGACGGATGCTGCGAAGTCAATGTTGCCGTCGGCATCGGTGATGGGCTTGCCGTTCGAACCGATACCGGTCTTAATGATCTGGGCGGCACGCTTGGGTGTGATCATGTGATTCTTCTTAACGATCACATTGCCGTCCTTGTCTACTATATCGTTGCAGGCAAAACGTCCGGTGATACGTCCCTCGAGAGACTCGATGACTTCCTTGCCGTCCGCGAATGCCTTAACCTCCATTCCGGGTATCTCTGCAACACCCTCGGAGCAATCATCCTCACGAATGATGAGTTCCTGTGAAACGTCAACAAGACGTCTGGTAAGGTAACCCGAGTCAGCTGTACGAAGAGCTGTATCCGAAAGTCCCTTACGCGCACCGTGTGCGGAGATGAAGTACTCCAGTACATCAAGACCTTCACGGAAGTTAGCCTTAATGGGCAGCTCAATTGTCTTACCTGATGTATCTGCCATCAGACCACGCATACCGGCAAGCTGTTTGATCTGCTTATCGGAACCACGCGCTCCTGAATCCGCCATCATGAAGATGTTGTTGTATTTATCAAGACCTGCCATCAGTTTCTTGGTGATGCGGTCATCGGCTTCTCTCCAGATCTGGATAACTGTCTTATAGCGCTCCTCGTCGGTGATGAAGCCTCTGCGGAACTTCTTGGAAACCTCATCCACAGTTGATTCTGCCTCTGCGATGATCTCCTTCTTTTCCGGAGGAACCGTCATATCCGAAATGGATACGGTCATTGCCGCACGGGTCGAATACTTGTAACCGAGTGCCTTAACCTTGTCCAGTGTCTCAGCGGTAATGATAGCTCCGTGATTGTTGATGCACTTCTCAAGGATCTGCTTGAGCTGCTTTCTCTTAACGATGAAATCAATCTCGAGATCAAGGAAATGCTCCTTGTCCGAACGGTCAACATAGCCAAGATCCTGAGGAATAGCCTCGTTCAGGATAAAGCGGCCGAGTGTTGTCTTAAGAACCTTGGTGATCGTCTCTCCGGTCTCGGGCCAGATACCCTCGCGGCGAACATAAATGGGTGCCTGAAGGGTGATAGCACCGTTCTCGTAGGCAAGGATCGCCTCGTTCTCATTCTTGAAGTACTTGTTCTCGCCCTTGTCGCCTTCCTTGTACAGGGACAGATAGTAGATACCGAGAACCATATCCTGTGAAGGAACGGCAACGGGACCACCGTCCGAAGGCTTTAACAGGTTGTTGGGTGAAAGCATCAGGAAACGTGCCTCAGCCTGCGCCTCAACCGACAGGGGAAGATGAACAGCCATCTGGTCGCCATCGAAGTCGGCGTTGAAAGCGGTACAAACAAGAGGATGAAGCTTGATAGCCTTACCTTCTACAAGGATGGGCTCGAATGCCTGAATACCGAGTCTGTGCAGTGTAGGAGCACGGTTCAGCATAACGGGATGCTCTTTGATAACATCCTCGAGCACGTCCCAAACCTCGTTCTGAAGACGCTCAACCATCTTCTTGGCCTGCTTGATGTTGTTGGCCTTTTCACGCTTAACGAGCTCCTTCATAACGAAGGGCTTGAAAAGCTCGATCGCCATCTCCTTGGGGAGACCGCACTGATATATCTTAAGCTCGGGACCTACTACGATAACCGAACGTCCCGAATAGTCTACACGCTTACCGAGCAGGTTCTGACGGAAACGTCCCTGCTTACCCTTGAGCATGTCGGAAAGTGACTTGAGAGGTCTGTTGCCGGGGCCGGTAACAGAACGTCCGCGGCGTCCGTTATCGATAAGAGCGTCAACCGCCTCCTGAAGCATACGCTTCTCGTTGCGGATGATAATCTCGGGAGCGCCGAGCTCGAGTAATCTTCTTAAGCGGTTGTTTCTGTTGATGATACGACGGTAAAGGTCGTTCATGTCCGATGTTGCGAAACGTCCGCCGTCCAGCTGTACCATGGGACGCAGATCCGGAGGAAGAACCGGGATAACGTCCATGATCATCCATTCGGGACGGTTGCCCGACTCACGGAAGGCCTCGACAACCTCGAGTCTCTTGATGATCCTTCCGCGCTTCTGGCCGGTTGAAGTCTTCAGATCAGCCTTCAGCTCATCTGCTTCCTTCTCAAGATCGATCGCAGCAAGGAGTTCCTTTACAGCCTCGGCTCCCATGCCTGCACGGAAGCTTCTTCTGCCGAACTTCTCCTCGGCATCGAGGAATTCCTTCTCGGAAAGAACCTGCTTGTAGAACAGATCAGTCTTACCGGGATCAAGAACTATATAAGCTCCGAAGTAGAGGATCTTCTCCAGTGCACGGGGCGAAAGATCGAGCATCAGTCCCATGCGGCTGGGTATTCCCTTAAAGTACCAGATATGTGATACAGGAGCTGCCAGCTCTATATGACCCATTCTCTCACGACGTACGGATGCCTTGGTTACCTCAACACCGCAGCGGTCGCAGACAACGCCTTTAAAACGAACCTTTTTATATTTTCCGCAATGGCACTCCCAGTCCTTGGTGGGTCCGAATATCTTCTCGCAGAAGAGACCGTCCTTCTCGGGCTTGAGAGTACGATAGTTGATGGTTTCGGGCTTCTTTACCTCGGCTCTCGACCACTCGCGGATCTTCTCGGGGGAAGCAAGCTGGATGCGGATCGCATCGTAATTAACTTCCTTCACACCGTTTTCCATATTGTAGTTGGAATCCATTATGTGTTACTCCCTTTCGTAAATAATTGTCGTGTTACTGCTCGTCTGAATCCGAAGGATCCTCATCCGCAAAATCTTCCGGTGAAAGATCATCTGCAGTATCAAAAGATTCAAAGCTGTCAATATCGAACTCTTCCATAGGAGTGTAAGAATCGTAGGTATCGTAGTACTCTTCGAGTTCTTCTCCGGTACCCTCGGTGTAGCCGGCTGAACCATAGTTCTCGTCATACTCGGAATTGAAGTCTTCGTTTCCTTCCTTCCAAGCATTGCCGTCGCCCTCACCGTAGTCGATATCCTCGGTAAGCTTAACTTCCTGGCCGTTCTCATCAAGAACGGTAACATCAAGAGCCAGTGACTGAAGTTCCTTAAGCAGAACCTTGAAGGACTCGGGTATACCGGGCTCGGAGATGTTCTCTCCCTTGACAATGGCTTCGTAGGTCTTAACACGACCTGTAACATCATCGGACTTAACTGTAAGGATCTCCTGAAGTACATGAGCTGCGCCGTATGCTTCAAGAGCCCAAACTTCCATCTCACCGAAACGCTGTCCGCCGAACTGGGCTTTACCGCCGAGAGGCTGCTGCGTAACAAGTGAGTAAGGACCGGTTGAACGTGCGTGGATCTTATCGTCAACCAGATGGTGAAGCTTCAGATAATGCATGAATCCGATCGTAACCGCACCGTCGAAGTACTCACCGGTACGTCCGTCACGCAGACGAACCTTTCCGTCGCGGTTGATGGGAACTCCGCCCCATTCTTTGCGGGCATCTTCCTGATGATCCATCAGAAGCTCAAACATTTCCTTATCAAGAAGTTTCTTGTATTTCTTCTCGAATTCGCCTTCCTCGCCGTTTACATAAACGTTGGCCATTTCGAGTGTATCCATGATATCGGTCTCGTTCGCTCCGTCGAATACGGGGGTCGAGATATTGAATCCGAGAACCTTCGCTGCAAGCGAAAGGTGGATCTCAAGTACCTGTCCGATATTCATTCGGGAAGGAACGCCCAGAGGGTTCAGCACGATGTCAAGCGGTCTTCCGTTGGGAAGGAAAGGCATGTCTTCAACAGGGAGTACTCTCGAAACAACACCCTTGTTACCGTGACGGCCGGCCATCTTATCACCAACCTGGATCTTACGCTTCTGAGCGATGTAAACGCGAACGGTCTCGTTGACTCCGGGTGACATCTCGTCGCCGTTGTCACGTCTGAATACCTTTGCATCAACGATGATACCGAACTCTCCGTGAGGAACACGAAGGGAAGTATCACGAACCTCTCTTGCCTTCTCACCGAAGATCGCACGGAGAAGTCTTTCCTCGGCCGTAAGCTCCGTCTCGCCCTTGGGAGTAACTTTACCTACAAGGATATCGCCCGCGCGGACCTCTGCTCCGACACGGATGATTCCGCGGTCGTCAAGATCCTTTAACGCATCCTCGCCGACACCGGGAACATCACGGGTGATCTCCTCCGGTCCGAGCTTGGTATCTCTTGCTTCGGCCTCGTATTCTTCTATATGTACCGATGTATAAACATCTTCTTTAACAAGACGCTCACTGAGCAGAACAGCATCCTCGTAGTTGTAACCTTCCCAGGTCATGAAACCGATAAGAGGGTTTGTTCCGAGAGCCAGCTCGCCGTGATCCGTCGAAGGACCGTCGGCAATAACCTGTCCGGCCTTGACCGAATCGCCCTTGTTGACGATCGGACGCTGGTTGATGCAGGTTCCCTGGTTGCTTCGCGTGAACTTTAAGAGCTTGTGCTCTTCCTTCGAGCCGTCCTCGCAGCGGATGGTGATGTAGTTCGCGGTAGCGCGCTCAACCTTACCGTCATGCTCCGCAAGTACGCATACACCGGAGTCAACGGCTGTCTTGGCTTCCATGCCTGTTCCTACGGCAGGTGCCTCGCTCCTCAAGAGCGGAACTGCCTGACGCTGCATGTTCGAGCCCATCAGAGCACGGTTCGCGTCATCGTTCTGAAGGAACGGGATAAGAGCGGTCGCCACAGAGAATACCATCTTAGGCGAAACGTCCATCAGATCAACCTTGGACTTCTGATA
>CAJOQS010000079.1 GCA_905236925.1 uncultured Lachnospiraceae bacterium
ACGAACTCACCGATGCGCTTGGACGAATTTGCAACCGTCTCTGCACCGGTATCCACGCTGCGGCTGTCATCCGCAACGCTCTTTGCGCTTTCAGCTGTAGCAGCAACAGTATTGGATACTTCCTCTGCGCTGGCTGCCTGCTCCTCGGAAATAGAAGCAACCGATGTAGCGATATCGTTAACCTTGCCCATCTGGCCTACCATGTTATTAACAGTTGTTCCTGCAGAAGTAAGCTCGGTAAAGATCTCGGCGAAGGTCTGTCCGGTAACGCTTACAGCCTCGCTGCTGACAGCGATATCCTTCACGCTTATCTCGGACTGCTCCGAAAGAGCCTTGATCTGAACGGTTATGTCACCGATGATCTTACTGATCTCAGTAGTAGCGTTTGCACTGTCGTTTGCAAGAGTACCGATCTCGGTAGCAACAACCGCAAATCCGCGTCCTGCGTCACCTGCTCTGGCCGCCTCGATAGAAGCATTCAGTGACAGGAGGTTGGTCTGTGAAGATATCGAGTTGATCATCTCAACGATGGAATTGATCTTCTGTGCTGCCTCGTCAACCGACTTAACAACCTTGCTCATTTCGGTCATGGAATCGGAAATGGTGCTCATGCTTGACTGAACCTTCTCCATATCCTTATGGCCCTTCTGTGCCTTTTCAACGAGGTCGTTCATAACAGTCTTGGTCGAATCGCCCATTGTCATCATCTCACCGACAGACTGGGCAAGCTCGGTGGCGTTATCCGCAAGATCGGTAACCGAATCGGCTACCCTGTCCATTGCCTCACGGATCTGGCCCATAGACTGGCTCTGGGCTTCTGCCTGTCCGCGCATATCCTCGGCGGCAAGGCGGCTGTTCTCAGCCTCCGAGAGCATGTTCTCGGTAATATCCTTCATTTCACCCAAAGTGCCGCGCATGCGCTGAACGTAATCATGCATGCAGTTATTCATAAGTCCGATCTCGTTCTCAGCCATCGATTCAACACTAACGGTAAAGTCGCCGTCGGCGATCTTGGTGATAGTATCGGTCAGCTGATTAACGGGCTTGGTAACCATTTTTCTGACCATAAGGATGATAGCTACGGTACAGATTGCAAGCATTGCGGCAACAATAATGAACGTTGCGATCCTCAATGCATTAAGACGTTCAAGTACGGAGTCTCTTGCAACGAACGAAACAAGGTACCAGCCGGTGCCCCGGACTTCGTCAACAGAAACAAAATACTTGTCACCGTCATTGTTTATAAGCTCGATAACATCCTTGGTGCCGGACTTGACTTCCTTGAAGATGTCCTGAAGGAACTCGTCGTCACCGTGGTCGCTGACATCCGATCCGGTATAGCCTTCAATAGATGTAGCTACGATGCTGCTTCCCGAGAAAAGGATACATGTACCTGTTCCGGAGGGAGCATACTCACTAACCGCTGCGGAAATATTGTCAAGGAAGATATCAGTTGAAAGAACGCCGGTCTGACCGTTCTTCAGTGTGATAGCCCTGACACCGTTAACAACGGCATTCTTGGTGTCTAGATCGATATCAGGCTCGCCAAGTACAACCCTTCTGGTGGTCTTACCGGTTATGTACCAGCCACGGGTCGTGGGATCGTAGCCTTCCGGAGGAACCCAGTCTTCGCCGTCGATAAAGGACTTGTCATCGAAAGCAACATAAACGTCATGCACCATTTCGGTGTATGCCTTCATGCCGGGCTGAAGTGCGTTGTGGATCGCATCCGCGTCGGCATAATCGTGGATTTCGAGCATGTCTGCAAGCGAATCATAATAGTTCATGATGTCGCCCATCGTAACCGCGATATCGTTCGCATAGGCAGTAGACTCCTGTTTAAGTCTTTCCTGACCTTCTTCAGTTATTATGGACTTTGCATCCGCAAATATTATGGCCGCTACACCTATAATAAAGACAGCAAACAGTGTAAGCAGAACACGCAGGAGTTGGATACTGATTTTCTTGTCGAGTTTGCGTTTCATGTAATTCCTCCCTATATTTATTTTTATGTGATCATCTTACTCCCAAATTCGCTATTTGTAAATACTTTTTTGCACTGTTTACAAAAAATAATATACCCAAATAAAAAAGGCACAGACCCTCACAGCCCGTGCCTTTATGTTCATTTAACCACGCCCTTCATATAGCACCTGTGGCACATCGCCACATACGCATCGTCAGCTCCGATAAGTATCTGCTCGCCATCGTAGATAACCCTTCCGTCGCGGTAGCGTGCATTCATCGTAGCCTTGCGGCCGCACTTGCACATTGTCACGATCTCGATGATCTTGTCGGCCAGCTCGAACAGACGCTTGCTGCCCTCAAACAGTTCAGTCTTGAAATCCGCACGCAGTCCGTAGCACATGACCATGGTTCCGGCGTCAACGATCTCGCGGAGCTCGTCGACCTGAGCCTTGGTAAGGAACTGAGCCTCATCAACGATAATATTGTCATAGTAGGCCGGAAGTACCGGAAGCACCTCACGAACGGTCTGGGTAGGTGAAATAAGGATCGCCTCCGCCTGAAGTCCTGCTCTCGACCTGATAATGTTCGCCCCGTCCCTTGTATCGATGCTGGGCTTGAGCATAGCCACCTTCTTGCCCTTCTCCTCAAAATTGAACCTTGTCATAAGCGCGTTTGCAGACTTCGATGCGCCCATTGCGCCGTAGTAGAAATACATTTTCATAGTTATCGGTCACCCCTTGTTGATTTCGTTATTCACTATCTACCATAGTAACATTTCGACAAGGCAAGGGCAACAAAAAACCTGCCGAGTAACAGGCAGGTTTTTGTTTGCTTCTGTTCTTTATTCAAGATTGCTCAGGCAGTCCTTGATCCTTTTAAGTCCCTTCTCGATATTCTCCATGCTAGTAGCATAGCTGAGACGGATGTGTGTCGGGAAGCCGAAATCCGAACAGGGGATAACGGCAACCTTATAATCATTCAGGAGAATATCGGCAAGTCCGAATACATCGCCGACCTTCTTCCCTTTATAGTTCTTCTCGAATGCAGCGCTGACATCAACAAACGCATAGAACGCGCCGGTGGGCTTGAGCATCTTCGCAAGAGGCAGGCCGCTCACGAGCTCGTACATACGCTCGCTGCGCTTCTTAAACTCCGCTTTCATCTGCACCACCTTGTCCTGAGGTCCTTCAAGTGCCTCAAGAGCCGCCTTCTGAGCTATCGAGCAAGGATTCGAGGTCTGGTGTGACTGAATGCTTCCGATGGCCTTGGCTATCTCGGGAGCTGCACCTATATAACCTATTCTCCAGCCCGTCATGGCATAGGACTTTGCCATACCCGAGCAGGTAATGGTCCTTTTGTATATCTCGTCGTTAAACGATGCGATGCTTACAGGTTCCTCGCCCGTATATATAAGGTTCTCGTACATCTCGTCCGCGATGCAGTAAATATCCTTCTCAACGATCACCTTCGCAAGGGCCTCGAGCTCCTCCCTGCTGTAGATCATTCCGGTAGGATTGTTCGGAGTATTGAGAACAAAGGCCTTGGTCCGGGATGTGATCGCAGCCGCAAGCTGTTCGGGAGTGATCTTATAGCCGCTCTCGGCCTCGCATCGTACAAACACGGGAACTCCGCCGACAAGCTTGACCATCTCGGGGTAGCTGAGCCAGTAAGGTGCGGGGATAATGACTTCCTCACCCGGATTGACAAGTGCGGTAAAGATATTCGTCAGGGAATGCTTTCCGCCGTTGCTGATAACTATCTGATTGGGCTCGTAATGAAGATGGTTAAAGTCCTTGAACTTCCTGCAGACAGCTTCCTTAAGCTCAAGTATTCCGCTCGCTGCGGTATACTTTGTAAAGCCCTCGTCGATGGCATTCTTGGCAGCATCGCAGATATTCGAAGGGGTTGCGAAGTCCGGTTCGCCCGCTCCGAAGCTGATAACATCGATGCCCTGCTTTTTAAGCTGTTTTGCCTTGTCGCTGATTGCAAGTGTTGAAGAAGGCTTAACGCCCTTTGCTCTTTCGGATAATCCCAGCATGATCGATTCCCCCGTGTCTTATTATCTTTCGACATTATATCTTAATCCGCCGCAAAATTCCATGTGTTTCTCTCACGGACATATGAACGCCGCTCGCGTTCATATGTTTTTGATTATAATCATGAACACGATTATGTCAATATAAAAAACATATAAAAAAGGAGATGCCAACATATTGGGGCATCTCCCTGTAGGATGTGTATCTGAATTCATTTGGATAATGTCACTGCACAAGCCCTGCGTCACCATCCGCAGACATAGCGGTATCATTTGAAACCGCAACTATCCTGTTCTCCACCAGCGGGAACCTGACAATTGCTTTGAACAGGTCACCGTCGGTCTCGATCCTTAATGTACCGCCCTGTATCTGGGCAAGGCTCTTGGCTATGGAAAGTCCGAGTCCGTTCCCCTCCGTATTTCTCGATGAATCGCCCCTTACAAAACGTTCCATCAGCTCTTCCTCGGAAATATCAAGCACCTCCTTGGAAGTATTCTTAAACAGAAACTGAGCCATATTGCCGTCACGCTCAAGAGTCAGGTAAACACGGCTTCCGGGCAGTGAATACTTGCAAATGTTGCCCATAAGGTTATCAAAAATACGCCACATATGACGGCCGTCAGCCATAATGTTCAGTTGCTCCTCAGTCTGTTTTATGACCGGAGTGAGCCCCGCTTCCCTAAGTCTTTCCTCGAATTCACCCGAAACCTGGGTTAGAAGTACCGAGGCGTCGCAGATAGCGGGATGAACCTCGAGGTTACCCGTTGAAGCCTTTGAGGCCTCGACAAGGTCTTCTATCAGCCTCTTAAGTTTTTCCGACTGACGTTTCAAAACTTCGGTGTATTCCACATGCTTGTCATTATCGCATTCTTCGTTTGCGATAAGACCGACATAATTGATTATCGAGGTAAGCGGCGTCTTGATATCATGCGAAACATTGGTGATAAGCTCCGTTTTCATGCGTTCGCTCTTCATCCGCTGTTCTACCGCCACGCTCATGCCGTCCGATATACTGTTGAGTGTTTCCGCATGCTCCCTGAACTTCGGCAGCATACCTGTCGTATCAATCTTGTAATAAAGATTGCCCTCAGCAAGCTCCCTTGCACCCTCCTGAAGCTTCTTCACCTTCAGCGTAATATAGACAGCACCGCAAAGGACCACGAAGGACTTCATGATCAGAAGTACTATCGCACCGTCCGTTGCCCTCCAATGAGCCATAACGATCAGGAAAAGATTCACAAAGAAGTCAACACCGACAACAATGACCGCTTTCCACGAAAGAGGCATTGCAAGGACAAGCTTTTTGATTCCGCTTCCGCACATCTTAATAAGCTTCCAGCCAAACTTCAGAATCTTCGTTATCAGCAATCCCGAAAAAAGGATACGGGCCTTCATTCTTGCAGCAAAGCTCATGCAAACGCCGAGTCCCATAGCAAGGAATACCGGTATCCCGACAGCGGCAAGTGCCAGTTCAAGTCGGCTGCTGTAGTTAACCTCAGTCATTCCCACAATATAGAGCATTGCAGCAAAAATTGCCGCAACCAGCATAACATCGAAGGGGATCACCGTCAGAGGCCCGGGGTGAACCTCTTCATCTTCTCTTCGCCTTCCCGAAACGCTCATAAGACCGACAAACGAAGCAACAGCAAGTACTCCGAAGGCAAACCCTATCGGGAATATCCATGTCCTGAGATCATATGCCGCATTAATTGCCTTCTCCTGAAGTCTGTAGATATCGTTAACGGGCATGCCCTCCTTGAACTCGATCGTCAGGGTCTGCACGTTCCAGTCATACCCGTCTTCCCTGAACATATAAAGCCGGTATACCTTGTCGCTCTGATACCTGTAATCCCTGTTTATGGAAGCAAGCCTCCAGGCCGGATCGTCTCCCTGATGCCTGAACAATTCAATTCCGACAGTGAAGCTGTAGCTTTCCTTTGCAGCATTGTCGCTTCCCGCCGTTTTGGCGAAGATCGTCCCGTCCTCGTTGCGAACGGTAAATATCAGGTTTGACCTGCTTTCGTAAAGGTTAACACCGTTTTCCATCCCTAAAGAGCCGTAATTATACAGATCGACCCATTCATCCACCGCCGATACCGTAACGACCTCTTCAAATACAGATTCCCGGCTTCTCTCGTAAAAACCGTACTCGGCCATCGCAACTACACCGATAATGCTGCCCGCAAGGGCACACACCGAGATCAAGCATGTCAGGAACAATATGGTCTTCCCCGCAATGCTTCTGAAAAAATGCTTCATTTCGTTATCCTTTCATGCAGTAACCCTGTCCGAAAACGACTTTAATGTACCTGGGGTTGGCCGGATCGATCTCGATCTTCTCCCTCAGGTGCCTGATGTGTACTGCAACCGTTCCTTCGTTTCCTATCGGAGCTTCGTTCCATACCGAGCGGTAAAGGTCTTTCAGTGAGAAGACTCTGCCCGGTTCGGACATAAGAAGCTTCAATATTTCGAATTCCTTGGGCGTAAGGCTGATGTCGTTGCCGTCGACCTGTACGCTTTTGCCCCTGTCATCCAGTTCTATCCCGCCTACGACAAGCTTGTCGGGATCCTGTGCCGCCCCCTGTCCCGAGCCGAGGAACAGGTACCTGCGGAGCTGCGAACGAACGCGGGCCTTAACCTCCATCGGATTGAAGGGCTTTGTTATATAATCATCTGCTCCGACATTAAGTCCCAGGATAATATCGTTGTCCTCGCTCTTGGCCGTCAACAGGATCACAGGAATGTTTGTCGTGCTCCTTATCTGCGCCATGGCCGTTATGCCGTCCATCTGAGGCATCATGATATCCATGAGCACCAGATCGATATGCTCCTTCGAGACTACTTCGACCGCTTCTTTTCCGTTCGAAGCCTCGAAAAAA
>CAJOQS010000080.1 GCA_905236925.1 uncultured Lachnospiraceae bacterium
AGCTCGTATACAACAACGTAAGACTTGGCTGCGAGATTTCCAAGCAGATCTGCGCACTCAGATAATTTTATATTCATATCAGGGATATGGGAAAGGAATTCTTTGTGAAGATCGCCGACATTTTAAAAGAAAAAATGACCTTCTCCTTTGAGATCTTTCCGCCGAAGGAGGAAAAGCCCCTCGGACCTCTTCAGGAGGTTCTTGGCAAGCTTCAGGGTTTTAATCCTGATTTTATCAGCTGTACCTACGGTGCAGGCGGTACAAACAGGGGCAGAAGCCTTGAGATCTGCGACTCCATCCTTAAAATGGGAATGCAGTGCCTTACCAATTTCACCTGCATTGGCAACGACAGGGCAAGTATTTTAAAATTCATCGGAGAGTACAGGGATATAGGTATTGAGAATATCATGGCTCTTCGCGGCGATTTCCCTCCCGGATCCGACAGGACAAACGGTGATTTCGAGCACTCGGATGCCCTTATCGCTTTTCTGAAGGAGAATTTCCACAATATTTCGCTCGGCTGCGCATGCTATCCCGAGATGCATATACAGTGCGGTTCTCTTGAGCAGGATATCGCTCATCTTAAAATCAAGCAGAACAACGGCGCGGAATTCGCGATCTCACAGCTTTGCTTTGATGTCGATGAGTTCTCGAGATGGCTTGTAAAGGCGCGCAAGGCCGGTATAACCATGCCGATAATCGCAGGCATTATGCCTGTTCTTTCTGCTGAGGGCTGCAAGAGGATGACTCTTTCAAACGGCTGCTCGATACCCAAGGAGCTTGCGAGGATACTCGGCAAATACGGCGAGAATCTGGAGGATTTCAAGAAGGCTGGTAAGGAATATACCGTTAACCTGCTTTACAGATACATTAATGCCGGCTTTAACGGAATGCATATCTTTACACTCAACAAATACGATGATGTTGCAGATATCGTTAAAATGTCCGGTATACGTCTTGAAACGAAGAGATCATGAGCAAAAAGGATTTAAGAACAAGGATCAGCGGGCTTAGAAATACGCTTTCCGAAAAGGAGATCACGCTTTTTACCGAGGAGATACTCGATAAGGTCGTTAAATCTCCGGAATACATCAATGCGACAGAGATTTTTGTCTATGTGAATTATAAGCAGGAGGTTCCGACGCTCCCTCTTATAAGACATGCCCTCGAAAAGGGGAAAAAGGTTGCTGTTCCTCGTGTCGAGGGTGAAAGGATCGACTTTTACTACATCAGGGAAGTCGAGGACCTTGAGCCCGGCTATATGGGAATATGGGAGCCGGTCATCGCGAATGTTGCCGAATCGGCAAACGCTCTTATGATCATGCCCGCGCTTGCCTTTGACCATGATTTTTACAGGCTCGGATACGGCGGAGGCTATTACGACCGTTATATCAACGAGCATCCCGAGAGCCACTTCATCAAGATGGGGCTTGCATATAATTTTCAGTATATGAAGCATGAAAACATTGAGACGGAATGGTACGACAGACAGGTCGATATCATCGTGACGCCTGAAAAACTCTACAGAAGGTAAAGAAATGGCTGATTTTAACAATGATCTGTCCTTGCTGGACGGCATTTCGCTTTTTGTCCTTGATATGGATGGAACATTCTATCTCAGTGAGGATATAATTCCGGGATCGCTTGAGTTTCTAAAGGCAGTAGAGGATTCCGGCAGGAAATGGATGTTCTTTACGAACAACTCCTCAAAGGATAAAGCGCTGTATATTGAGAAGCTCTCAAGAATGAACTGTCACATCACTTCGATGGATATTCTTACCTCCGGTGACATCATGACAGAATTCCTGAAGAAGCACCGCACGGGTAAATCTGTATATGTTCTCGGAACGCCGCCTCTTGTTAAGAGCTTTGAGGATGCAGGCATTGATGTCAGACAGGATGTGAATGAAAAGGCGGATATCGTCGTTGTTGCCTTTGACATGACGCTGACTTATGAGAAGCTTGAACACGCATGTACTCTGATACGAAACGGAGCAGAGTATCTTGCGACCCATCCGGATATCAACTGCCCTGTCAAGGACGGCTTCATACCTGACTGCGGTGCCTTTATCGCGGCAATAAACCTTTCGACCGGAAAAACGCCCCGGATACTCGGAAAGCCTTATCCCGAAACACCCGCGATGATCTCCGAGGTCACAGGTATAGCAAAGGACAGAATAGCCTTTGTCGGTGACAGGCTCTATACGGATGTAGCCTGCGGAGTAAAGAACGGAGCGAAGGGAATACTTGTATTATCCGGAGAGACGGCACTTTCAGACATTGCGTCATCTGATGTTAAGCCCGACCTGATCTTCGACAGGATTTATGATATCGGGCTGAACCTTTAGGAATACATATTGCGGAGGAGTCAGATATGAATAAACCGGCTTTTGTTCCGGCAAATATCTTCAGACATTTTTCCACGATCACGAGGCACCGCCATGTTGTGATGAAGCACTGCTTCAAAGCGGGCATACCCGTTCAGGGTTTGCTTCATGATCTATCAAAATACATGCCTTCCGAGTTTATCTACGGTGTCAGGTATTACAAGGGCAACCGCAGTCCAAACGAAGGAGAACGTGAGGATTACGGGTATTCCAAAGCCTGGATGCATCATAAGGGAAGGAACAAGCATCATTTTGAGTACTGGACGGATTACAATCTTGAGATCCATAAGGTTGCTCCTGTTAAGATGCCTCTCAAATATGTGATAGAGATGTTCTGCGACAGGGTCGCTGCCAGCAAGATATATCTTAAGGATACCTATTCACAGACCAAACCCTTCGAGTATTTCGACGGAGGTCGCCATAAACGCTCGATACACCCCGAGACCAGTGCTTTTCTCGAAAAGCTTCTTGTAATGCTCAGGGATAAGGGAGAGGATTATACATTCGCGTACATCAGGAAGTACAGGGCTTCACACAGGGATTATTGATCATTTGACAGTAAAGGGAAGGACTCATGGAACTTATCAGCAAAGGTGCCTGGCTCTCAGGCGGAAAACTCTATATCAACGATGAAAAGGGAAAGGCAGACCTCAGGTCCGAGCGTGGTATCGACCCTGAAAGCCGCACTGCAGACGGAAGGATCGTCGGGGCTGACTGCACGATAGCATCGCAGATACTCAGCGCTCATAATACTTCCGATAATGAAGCCGAGCTCAGGATAAAATTCGATAAGCTGACTTCGCATGACATCACTTATGTCGGGATCATTCAGACCGCTAGAGCAAGCGGGCTGAAGGAATTCCCGATCCCCTATGTTCTGACAAACTGTCATAATTCTCTCTGCGCGGTCGGAGGAACCATTAACGAGGACGATCATTTCTTCGGACTTTCCTGCGCGGAGAAGTTCGGCGGAATATATGTGCCTCCGCATCTTGCCGTAATACATCAATACGCAAGAGAGATGCTTGCCTGCTGCGGCAGCATGATACTCGGCTCCGATTCGCACACGAGATACGGTGCGCTTGGTACGATGGCTATAGGTGAAGGCGGCGGTGAGCTTGCAAAACAGCTTCTCGGAAAGACCTACGATGTTAAGTGCCCCGAGGTTGTTTGCGTTTATCTTGAGGGAACTCCTTCTTACGGTGTAGGTCCCCAGGACGTTGCACTGGCTCTTATCGCGAATACCTTCGACAACGGTTTCGTTAAGAACAAGGTCATGGAATTCGTCGGACCCGGTGTCGGCGGTCTTTCCGTTGACTTTAGGATAGGCATTGACGTAATGACTACCGAGACCACCTGCCTGTCATCAATATGGTCTACCGATTCAAAGACAGAAGAATGGTACGAGATCCACGGAAGGAGCGGAGATTATAAGGAGCTCAATCCCGGGAGCACAGCATATTATGATTCAGTCATAAGGCTCGATCTTTCCGAGATCAGACCGATGATCGCTATGCCTTTCCATCCTTCGAAGGCTTATCCCATCGCGGATGTCAAGGCCGATCTTGACCGCTATATCTCGGAATGTGAGGATCGCGCGAAGGTAAGCTTCGGAGATAAGATCAGCTATTCACTCAGGGATAATATCATAGATGGCCGTATGTTTGTCGATCAGGGTATCATCGCAGGCTGTGCCGGAGGCGGATTTGAGAATATCTGCGCAGCAGCTTCGATCCTCAAGGGTGCCGATACTGGCAACGGAAGGTTCTCGTTAAGCGTATATCCCGCATCACAGCCCGTATATATGGAGCTCTTAAAGAACGGAAGGGCAGCCGATCTTATCGCGGCCGGTGCCGTTATCAAGACAGCATTCTGCGGTCCCTGCTTCGGTGCGGGAGATACGCCTGCCAATAATTCCTTCTCGATCAGGCATTCGACACGAAACTTCCCGAACCGCGAGGGTTCAAAGGTTCAGAACGGTCAGGTCGCATCCGTCGCGCTGATGGACGCAAGGTCGATCGCAGCAACCGCAGCGAACAAGGGCTTCCTGACTGGCGCAGACGAGCTTGAGGGCATAGATCTTTCTGCACCCAAGTACTTCTTTGACGGTGAGATATATAAAAAGCGTGTTCTTGACGCATTCGGAAAACCCGCACCTGAAAAGCCCATTAAGTTCGGTCCGAATATCAAGGACTGGCCCGTGATGGAAGAGCTTAAGGACGATCTGCTGCTTAAGTGCGTCAGTGAGATCCATGATCCCGTAACAACGACCGACGAGCTTATTCCTTCGGGTGAAACCTCTTCGTTCAGATCAAATCCTCTGGGACTTGCCGAGTTTACTTTATCCAGAAAGGATCCCGAATATGTAGGTGAAGCCAAAAAGGTAAGGGAACTCGCGAACGGAACTGACAGGGCTGAGCTCAAGGCTGAGTTTGACGCAGTGCTTAAGGTCCTCGGAGATAACCGGATAGAAGTTAAACCCGGAAGCCTATCCGTCGGCAGCACTATTTACGCTAACAAGCCCGGAGACGGTTCGGCAAGGGAACAGGCGGCTTCGTGTCAGAAGGTGCTTGGCGCTTGGGCAAATATCGCACATGAATACGCGACCAAGAGATACCGCTCCAATCTTATCAACTGGGGCATGCTTCCGTTCCTTTACGATGACGATGACATCAGGAAGGGAGATTATATATTTGTTCCCGGCATCAGGAAGGCCGTTGAAAATAAGCTCTCAGATATTGAGGCTTATGTTGTGGGCGGTAACAGCGTCAGAAAGGTCGTTTTCTCTCTCGGAAATCTGACCGATGACGAACGCCGGATAATCCTTGACGGATGTCTTATAAACTATTATAAACACTGAGGAGCTCTTATGGATAAGATCAGAATGACCACGCCGCTTGTTGAGATGGACGGAGATGAGATGACCAGAGTCATCTGGCAGATGATCAAGGATGAACTGCTTCTGCCTTTTATCGATCTTAAAACCGAGTATTACGATCTCGGACTTGAGAACCGTGACAAAACCGACGACAAGGTTACCGTAGACAGTGCCGATGCCATCAGGAAATACGGCGTCGGTGTAAAGTGCGCAACTATTACGCCCAATGCCGCAAGAGTCGAGGAATACGGCCTCAAGCAGATGTGGAAAAGTCCCAACGGTACGATCAGAGCAAAGCTTGACGGTACGGTATTCAGGGCTCCGATTCTTGTAAAGGGCATCGATCCTCATATTTCCCACTGGACGAGTCCGATAACCATAGCGCGTCATGCCTACGGCGATGTTTACAAGGCCAGCGAGATGAAGATCGACAGGCCCGGTAAAGCTGAGATTGTTTTTACCGACAGCGATGGAAACGAGACCAGAAAGCTCATCCATGAATTCGACGGTCCCGGCGTTGTTCAGGGTATGCACAATCTTGATTCGTCGATCGAAAGCTTTGCAAGGAGCTGCTTTAATTACGCGCTTGATACCAGGCAGGACCTCTGGTTTGCCTCAAAGGATACGATTTCGAAGACTTATGATCACAGATTCAAGGATATATTTGCCGAGATCTACGAAAAGGATTACCGTGATCGCTTTGAAAAAGCAGGGCTTACATACCTCTACACACTGATAGATGATGTTGTAGCAAGGGTTATCAGGTCTAACGGCGGATTTATCTGGGCCTGCAAGAATTATGACGGTGATGTTATGAGCGATATGCTTGCGACCGCGTTCGGTTCTCTCGGTATGATGACCTCCGTTCTTGTTTCACCTGACGGGAAATACGAATACGAGGCAGCTCATGGAACGGTTCAGCGCCATTATTACAAGTATCTTAAGGGTGAGGAGACCTCGACCAATTCCGTTGCGACGATCTTTGCGTGGACGGGTGCGTTAAGAAAGCGCGGAGAACTCGACGGCATCAGCGAACTTGTGTCATTTGCAGACAGACTTGAAAAGGCAGTCATCGATACGATCGAAAGCGGCATAATGACCGGTGATCTTGCTTCGGTTTCCACACTTCCCGGCGCAAGAAAGGTTGAAACGCTTGAATTCATAAAGGCCATCAGGGAAAGGCTTCAGTAATATTATCCGG